>CAWUIK010000099.1:0-9070 GCA_963922585.1 uncultured Flavobacteriales bacterium
TAGATGGTGCATAGAAGTATATTTCAAAAGGTAACATATCAAAAACGACTCCAGTATCTCCTTGCGGAATAATTGAATCAGAAAATTCTGTTGGATTGACAAAAGAGTTTTGAAAATCGGCTAATGAGTTTACATTGAATCCTTCAAACTGAAATTTTGAGTTCATATCATACGTTACCATCGAACTATTGGACATAAAAACCCCCAAATTACTGATTCCTGCAATTATTTTAACTCTATTGTTACTGTCAAGTGGAATTAAGACTTCTGCATCTATTCCGATTCCATAGCCTAAAGGCATACCATTTAGGGAAGTTCCATTTCTAAAAATTCCACTTGCCAATAGTTCCATTTCACTCACATCTGAAGCAGTATATAAAAAACCTCTATCCATTCTTCCTTTTTGCCAAGAATCGAAGGCTAGTAGACCAATCCCAAGCTTAAACTTGTTGTTTTCATTATATCCAAAACCTATTTTTTTGTATGAAAAAGTTGAAATTTCTAATGGTAAAATTCCAACAGAGTCTCCCACAAAATAATTATTGCCTTGAAAAATGAGTTTAAATAAATTGTCATTGAACGTAAGACCTGCTATTCCATCCATTTCAAAACTAGCATAATATCCAGCCCCTTTGAATAAAGTACTTAATGGATTGTTGAAAGTGATTTTACCGCCATATCCACCACCAAAAAAATTTACCGCATCTAGCCTATTCAAACTTTCTTGTTTGATGTTTTCATCAAAAAAGCCTCCTTTTACAAAAAGTTTTGAAGTGTTAATATCCATCACGTTTGAACCAAAAAAACCATAAGAATTGAAATCTATAGTCATTTTTTCTTCATTATCAAAATGGCGAACATCAGCATTCAAAATCTGAGAGTGTGATGCTATTGACATAAAAAACGATATGATTATAAATGTGTATCTCATTTTTTAGTTAATAGAAATTGTAACACCAGCATTGGCTTTTATTTTATAATCCAATTGGTAATAATCGTAAATGGTAACACTTCCTGAATTGGGAGGTGTGTCAAATTTTACTGTCAAAACTGCTTTTTTATTGGACTTTAACCTTTCCATATCTTTTTCAGAAATATTGACTTCATGAGTCGATGATGAAGATTGGGTAACTACCCCATTTCCATTTATGATTCCTGAATTGATTATTGAGGGTGAAAAAACATAACTAATTATTTTATCATTTTGATCTAAAATCCCAATTGAAATTTCTGCATTCAGAGGGAAACCATTTTCAACATCAATAAATAAATTCAATGAATTAATCGCTGAAGTATCTGAAACATCAATAACTAAAGTATCTTGAAGTATTAGATCATTAGCAACAAAACGAAGAGGTAATTCAGCATCTAAATTCAAACTTAAAGGAGATGAGTCAAAAATAAAATCATTATGACCACTTACATTGCCTAAAGGGTTTATAGTTATATCAAAGTTAAAACCTAAAAAAGAAGGTAAATTTGTTAACATATCTATAATGTTAGAATTACTCTCGTTCAAATCAAATTGTTTTTGGGTAGGATAAACATAATCATCTATTCTGGATGCTCTGTTTAAAATTTGATTACTGCCAACTATAGTGTTGTTGAGTAAAATTGAATTCCCGGCATTATTAACTGATGAAATACCATTGATCTTTATAAATGCATCTGTACCAATACCATTATCTATTTTGAATTTTAGTGACAATTCATCCAAATCGATATTTCCTGAAATTAGTTTTTCGAAACTATTGGTAGCTGTCATTTCCCAACCCGTCTCCACATAATGAGAACCAAAATAGCCTGTTGCAAAATCAATTTTTACGTCTTTAAATTGGTTGGCAATGTATATAGCATCTTGATTAGAAACAGAAACGGGATTAGGATAATTGGCATCAACGCCAAAACTCATACTTGTAAGAATTTTATTATATTGATTACCGTTAGTTCCTGTCATATCTAGCATATAGCCATCCAAATCAAAACTACCTGAAACTAATGTATTTACCCCATTAACAGCAGCAGGAACAGTAATTGTTTTGGTAAAAACATTTCCATTTGCATCTTTTGCAGATTGAATTGTGTAGGTGTAGACAATATCTCCTTTTATGGAACTAGAAAGTTCATACTGTAATGTTCCACTTTTTATTTTCACAATGGTTAATTCTCCTCCTTCCAAATCTAAATAATTCTCTTCAGGTTGATTTACAATTGTCTGGCCTGGATTAAAATCTATTGGAACAAAAACAGGAATTAAAAAAGTATCTCTAAAAACAGTATCAGCCATTCCAATGAGTTCGTTCATATCAAAACGAAACAACTCTGTGTTGAATTTTAAAATAATGGAACTATCTGAATTAGAAGTCAAAATAGAATCGGGAAGTAAATCACCTATATTTAGACTTCCATAAGCCATTGGCGCAGACCAATCTGCATTCCAAGACAAAGGATTTTCTCTTTTAAGACAACTTGCCAAAGCAAGCATTATTAACAAAAAAGGTATAATTTTAATAAATTTCACAATTCAAAATTAAGTAAATAAATAACATCATTGATTGATGATGTAAAATGATTTTATATTTAGATTTTAAAACCTATAATAAAGAACTTCAAAAACCTTATTTAGTTGCCTAAAAAACAACTGATTTATAATTACATCAAGATATTATTTAAAAAGATTTAAATGTGCTTTTTTAATTCATTGTTTGTTTCTATCTTTGCACCCCATTAAATAAAAAACCAAAAAAAGGTGCAACAAAAAGTAAAAATATTCTCGTGTTCTGCTTCAAATTATTTGGCTACTCAAATTGCTAATGCTTATGGACAGGAATTAGGAAAAGTAGAACTTCAAAAGTTTTCTGACGGTGAGTTTACTACATCTTTTGTTGAATCAGTGAGAGGATGTGATGTATTTATAATTCAATCTACACCACCTCCTGCTGACAATCTTTTTGAGTTATTATTAATGATTGATGCTGCCAAAAGAGCCTCTGCAAGAAAAATTGTTGCAGTAATGCCTTATTTTGGATGGGCTAGACAAGATAGAAAAGATCAACCAAGAGTTGCTATTGGAGCAAAACTAGTTGCAAATATGTTGGAAGCTTCAGGTGTCAATAGAATCATGACCATGGATTTGCATGCAGATCAAATTCAAGGATTTTTTGAGGTTCCAGTTGACCATTTGTTCGGTTCTTCGCTTTTTGCTCCTTACTTACAAAGTTTAAATTTAGAAGATTTAGTAATTGCTGCACCAGACGCAGGAGGTTCCAAAAGAGCCAATGCATATGCTAAGTTTTTGAATGTTGATTTGGCACTTTGTTACAAGCAAAGAAAAAAAGCAAATGAAATTTCAAGCATGACTGTTATTGGTGATGTGAAGGGTAAAAATGTTGTCATCATTGATGATATGGTAGATACAGCTGGAACACTTACCAAAAGTGCTGAACTATTTATAGAGCACGGTGCTTTGAGTGTAAGAGCAATTTGTACACACGCAGTACTGTCAGGTCCTGCATATGAAAGAATAGAAAATTCGGTTCTAACAGAATTAATCGTGACAAATACGTTGCCATTGAAACAAGAATCGTCTAAAATAAAAGTATTATCTATAGCAGATATATTTTCTGATGTGATGAAAAAAGCAATTAGTTTTGAATCTATCAGTCAGCATTTTGTATTTGCCAACCAATAAATTGTAAATTATAAAAACAAAATAAATATCATGAAAAAAGTATCATTGAGCGGTTCTTCTAGAGAGAACGTAGGGAAAAAAGATGCTGCGGCTCTTAGAAGAGCGAACAGAGTTCCTGCTGTATTATATGGCGGACAAACACAAACACACTTTCACATTAGTATCAATGATGCTAATAAATTGTACAAAACTCCAGATGTATATTTGGTAGAAGTAACAGTTGACGGTAACAAAACATTAGCAATTATTCAAGAATTACAAATAAATCCTGTTACAGATGTAATTTCTCATATCGATTTTCTTGAAGTAACAGAAGACAAACCTGTAAAAGTAAAACTTCCTTTGAAACTTACTGGATTTTCAGTTGGTGTAAGAAATGGTGGTAAATTACGTCAGCACTTCAGAAGAGTAACTTGTGTTGGAATGTTGAATGACCTTCCAGAAAGCGTAGAAGTTGACATTACGAATATGAAAATTGGTGCTAAACACAGAATTAGTGACTTAAAAGTTCCTGGTGTTAACATTATTGATGCTCCAAACTCTGTAGTAGTTGCAGTTCAAATGTCTAGAGGTGCTACTGTAGGAGATGCTGAAGAAGAATCAGAAGAAACTGAAGAAGCAGCAGCAGAATAATTTAACTATTAAATTTGACAAATGAAATATCTAATCGTAGGATTGGGTAATCCAGGGGATAAATACGAAATGACCCGTCATAATATAGGTTTTAAAACATTGGACGCCCTCGCTAAGGCGTCCAATGTTGTTTTTGGATCTAACAAACTGGCTTACACCTGTGAAATAAAACATAAAGGAAGAACATTAATTCTAGTTAAGCCAACTACCTTTATGAATCTAAGTGGCAAAGCGGTAAATTATTACTTACAATCCGAAAAAATCCACCCAGACAATTTACTTGTAGTAACAGACGACATTTCTTTACCTTTCGGTAAATTAAGAATGAAACCCAAAGGTACAGATGGAGGTCACAATGGTTTGAAAGACATTCAAAATGTATTGGGCAATTCAAAATATCCAAGATTGAGATTTGGGGTGGGTAACGACTTCCCCAAAGGTGGTCAAGTTGACTATGTATTAGGGGATTGGACCCTTGATGAACAAATGCAACTAGGACCTAAACTGGATCAAGCCTGCGAAATGATTTTATCTTTTGCAAGTTTAGGTTTAGACCGAACAATGAACCTATTTAACAATAAATAAACACTTATAAAAGATTAAATACACATTCTTTTGTAATTTTGAATAATTATTTAAAAAACTTTTTTACTATGAAAAAAATTATACTTATCCTTTCACTTATATGCACAGGCTCTTTTGCAATTGCTCAAACAGTCATAAATTTTGATGATGACACAAAATGGACAGCTGGGTCCGCTTCAATAGGAGGTTATGCTCTAGATCACTCATATGTAGATGGTGACTTTTCTGCATTTGGAGGAGAAGCTTTAAGAAATGGAACAGCTGTTCAAGATGGGATTCCAGGAGCTTTAGGGACTTATTCTTGGAGAATGAGAAATAATGCAACTGTTGAGTGGACAATAAATATTGCAACTGGAGGTGTTAATACTTTTAGTTTAGATATTAGAAGATGGGACGGTACTCCCTCACCAGATTTTAACTTAGAATATTCTACTGATTTAGGAACTAGTTGGAATCTAGTTGATATTATTAACAATGCTAGCCTAGATAATGTTAGTGATTGGAAAACTTTCAATGGGGTAATTAACAACAACAACAATGATATAAAAATTAGAATAATTTCTAATAATGCAACTAACGAAAGAATAATGGTTGATAATTTTTCTTGGTTTGCTTTTGGATCAGGTGGAACTACAGATACAATTGCATCTGTAACTTCTGTAGATGCTTCTGTTCTTGAAAACATAGGAACTGTAACTGTAAACTTTTCTTTGAATCAAGCACCTGTTCTTGACAAAACTGTAGATTTTGAACTTGTTTCTGGAAATGCAGCGATTCTAAACAACTACACTACTCAAACTGTTACTTTTTTAGGAGGTTCTACATCTGCATCTGTGGTGCTTGATGTTACACAAGGAATTGTAACTGGAAGTGAGGTTTTAACACTTCAATTGAGTAACCCAAGTTCAGATTTAGTTTTAGGAACAAATATAGATTATGAATTAACTGTAAACGAAATGCCAACTGGTATTACTCCATGTTCCGAACTATTTTTCTCAGAATACATAGAAGGAAGTTCAAACAATAAAACGCTTGAAATTTACAATCCTACTGCTCAAATAGTGGATTTATCAAACTATGAAGTAAGAAGATACAATAATGGGGGGACAACGCCATCTCAAACAATAACATTGAGTGGGTTCTTAGTCCCTGGAGATGTATATGTTATTGCTAACTCTAATGCTGATGCTGGAATTTTAAATTTAGCAGATTTGGCTTCTGGATTTGCTTCATTCAATGGTGATGATGCTGTAGAGTTATTTAATGTATCTGGAAATGCTGCCGTTGATATTATAGGAGAAATTGGAGTTGACCCAGGTGCTTCATGGACTGTGGGAACAGGAGCAACTGCAGAATTCACACTTATAAGAATGGCTACAGTTGATGCAGGAACTACAACTTGGTTGGGATTAGGAGATACCCAATGGGATGTTTTACCTCAAGACGATTCTTCAAACCTAGGAGTTCATTCAAACACTTCTTGTACTGCAAGTATTCCTCTTACATCATACCCTCTTGCATCTTCACTAACTGCATGTTTAGGTGATACTATTTGGTTCAGTCATAATTCTTTTGGAGGAACTAAACCTTATACTAGTGGATGGGAAATTGATGGAGTACAAACTGTTGGAAATGAATTGATGTATATAACGACTTCTGCTGGTACAATATCAGTAACTCATGCTATTGTAGATGCTACTCTAGCTTCGGATGACTCTGTATTTACAATAGAGGTTTTTGATGTTCCAACTTCAAGTTTTACTGCTGATAATGTTTTGTGTTCTGATGCAATAACAATTAATAACAACTCAACTGGTAACACAATAACTTATGCGTATAACTTTTCATCTAACTTAACTCAAAATACATTTGATGCAAATACTGGAGCAGCAACTTATTCAGGATCAGCTGGAGGTTATTCTATTACACAAATAGTTACTGATATCAATTCATGTATTGACAGTTCTAATGTAGTTGGAACAATTACATTACCTGAAGATGCAACATTTATTTTAGATAATTCGATTTGTGATTATGATAGTATTGGACTTACTGCCAACAATACATTAGGTACTTGGTCTGGAACAGGAGTTACTGATAATGGTGATGGAACAGGAATGTTTGAAGCTACAGGAATAGCTGCTGGAAATATTGACATCACATATTCAATTGTTGGGGTTTGTGGTAGTTCTGAAACCAATCAAATTGAAGTGCTTCAGTCGCCAGATGCAAACTTTACATTTAGTTCAACTGGTTCAACAGTTAATTTTACTAATACTACAACTAATGATATTTTTGCAACTGCAATGAATTGGAATTTTGGTGATGGGACACCTACATCAAACGAATTTACAAATCCTTCTCACACATACTCTGCAAGCGGAACTTACACTGTTTGTTTAGAAATTGTGAATGGAAATGGTTGTTCAGATTCTATATGTCAGTCTGTTACAATTCAAGGAATCGGAATTGAAAGCAATGCAAATTCAACTTTTTCATTCTATCCTAATCCTTCTAATGGTCTCGTTACAGTTGTTACTGACAAAAATATTCAATTAGAAGTAATTAATATTATTGGAGAAGTACTTTACAACAATTCTATTTCAGGTACAAGAACAATTGATTTCAGTAACTTTAGTAAAGGAACTTACTTTGTTAGAACTATACTAAACGGAGTAACCCATACTGAAAAATTGATTTTGAAATAAATTCAAATATCCTTAAATTAATAAAAGCCATTTCTAGAAATAGAGGTGGCTTTTTTTTGGGGTTACAATAATTTAAGGTCTTATGTAACATTTGTTTTCTATTACAAAATTTGATTTTACTATCTTTGCATAATATTATTGAATTTTATACAATTATTTAAATAAATACTATGTCAGAAACACTAACACAAACCAACGCTATTCAAGATGTGTTGGATGCTTTGGGGGTAAAAGAAATGAATAGCGGAGCTGCTATTGGAACGCATTGGTTTACTCCAAGAGGAGAAATCATCGAATCTTACTCTCCAGTAGATGGAAAATTAATCGGAAAAGTAAGAAGTGCTACCGAGACTGAATATGAAGCTGCAATTCATAAAGGTCAAGAAGCTTTTAAAACATGGAGAATGGTTCCTGCTCCCGTAAGAGGAGAATATGTTCGTCAATTTGGAGAGGAATTAAGAAAAGTAAAAGAACCATTAGGAAAGTTAGTTTCTTACGAAATGGGTAAATCTTACCAAGAAGGATTGGGAGAAGTACAAGAAATGATAGACATTTGTGATTTTGCTGTAGGTCTTTCAAGACAGTTACACGGTTTCACAATGCACTCAGAACGTCCTAATCACAGAATGTACGAACAATATCATCCACTTGGGACGGTTGGAATTATTTCTGCATTCAACTTTCCTGTAGCAGTTTGGGCATGGAACACAGCTTTAGCATGGATTTGTGGAGATGTTTGTATTTGGAAGCCATCTGAAAAAGTACCTTTATGTGCAGTTGCTTGTCACCATATTTTTAACAAAGTAATTAAAGCCAATAACCTTCCTGATGGAATCAATTCATTAGTAATTGGTGGTGCTGATTTAGGAATCAGATTATCTGAAGATAAAAGAGTTCCTTTAATTTCTGCTACTGGTTCTACAAGAATGGGTAAAGCAGTTAGTGCAACTGTAGGAGCTAGATTAGGAAAATCTCTTTTGGAATTAGGAGGAAACAATGCTATCATCATCACACCTTCTGCTGATTTGAAAATGGTAGTTCCAGGTGCTGTATTTGGTGCTGTTGGAACTTGCGGTCAAAGATGTACATCTACAAGAAGATTAATTATTCACGATTCTGTTTACGATAAAGTTAAAGACGCAATTGTGAGCGCTTATGGACAATTAAAAATTGGGGATCCATTAGACGAATCGAATCATGTAGGTCCATTAATCGACAAAGATGCTGTAGCGATGTACAATCAAGCTTTGGAAAGAGTAGTTCAAGAAGGTGGAAAGATTGTGGTTGAAGGTGGCGTTTTAACTGGTGAAGGATACGAAAGCGGTTGTTACGTAAGACCAGCGATTGCTGAAGCTGAAAACAGTTTCCAAATTGTTCAACACGAAACTTTTGCTCCAAGTTACTTGATGAAGCAATGGAGGGATTATTGAACTTTTCAGTCAGGTTTTTGATT
>CAWUIK010000100.1:0-9003 GCA_963922585.1 uncultured Flavobacteriales bacterium
TTAATTTATGGGATGCTTTTGGTTGAGTGAAATTAAATGTTAAGCAACTTTAAATGTCGTTTTTAAGTCTTTTGTCTTCCAGTCTTTTATCTTCCAGTCTTTTATCTTCCAGTCTTTTGTCTAAAAAAAATCACTCATTCAAATTTGGACTCATCCATCTTTCCATTTTGTCGTTTGGAATGCCTTTTCTTTGAGCAATGTCATGTACTTGATCTAGATTCACTTTGCCCACGCCAAAATATTTGCTTTCAGGATGTGAAAAATACCAACCACTCACACTAGCCGCAGGCATCATAGCATATGATTCTGTGAGACTAACTCCAGTATTCTTTTCTGCGTCTAAAAGTGAGAACAAAGTAGGTTTTTCTGTATGATCTGGACAGGCTGGATAACCAGGAGCAGGTCTAATTCCTTGGTATTTTTCTTTGATTAAAGATTCGTTGTCTAGATTTTCATTTTTTGCATATCCCCAATAATTTACTCTTACTTCTTTGTGAAGAAACTCAGCGTAAGCTTCTGCTAATCTATCTGCCAATGCCTTTAATAAAATAGAATTGTAGTCATCGTGTTGAGCTTCAAAATAATTAACTTTTTCTTCTATGTTTAAACCCGCAGTAACCACAAAAGCACCAATGAAATCCTCTTTTCCAGTTTCTTTTGGAGCAATAAAATCTGCAAGTGAAAGATTGGGTAATTCTTTGGCTTTTTTAACCTGTTGTCTGAAATGATGTAAATGTGCTAAAACTTTACTTTTATCTTCCAAATCATACACTTCTATTGTGTCATCATTGACTACATTGGCAGGGAAAATTCCAAAAGTGGCTCTAGCAGTTAGCCATTTCTCATTGATAATTTGATGTAACATTTTTTGAGCATCCTCAAAAAGTTTAGTCGCTTCAACACCTACTACTTCATCAGAGAGAATGTTTGGAAATCTTCCGTGAAGTTCCCAAGTTTGAAAAAAAGGTGTCCAATCAATAAAAGGAACGAGAGTATTTAAATCTTGGTTTTCAATTGTTTTTACTCCTTTCAAATTAGGATACAAAGTTTCATGTTTGCTCCAATCTATTTTATATTTATTGGCCCTAGCTTCTTGTATAGAAACCATTGATTTTTGTCCTTTTTTCTTTTCGTGCATTGCTCTTAACTGAACATATTCATTACGAATCTCTTCCACATAAGCATCTTTTCGGTCACCCAATAATCTTTCAACTACAGTTACACTTCGAGAAGCATCCAGTACATGTATCGTCTGACTTCCTTTAAGGTTTTGTTCTATTTTCACAGCTGTATGCACTCTAGAAGTAGTTGCACCGCCAATCAGCAACGGAATATGCAGACCTGCTTTTTCCATTTCTTTGGCTACATCTACCATTTCGTCAAGGGAAGGTGTAATCAAACCACTTAATCCTATAATATCTGCATTTTCTTCTTTGGCTCTTTTGATAATTACATCTGCTGGAACCATTACGCCTAAATCAATAACTTCATAATTATTACAGCCCAAAACTACACCTACAATGTTTTTTCCAATATCATGTACGTCACCTTTTACAGTTGCCATAATTACTTTTCCTGCAAATGAGTGAACTCCATCTTTTTCTGCTTCAATAAATGGCATTAAATAAGCAACTGCTTTTTTCATCACTCTTGCAGACTTAACCACTTGAGGTAAGAACATTTTTCCACTTCCAAATAGATCACCTACGATGTTCATACCATTCATCAAATGCCCCTCAATAACTTCGATGGGTTTATTTACAGAAACTCTTGCTTCTTCAACATCTTCATCAATATATTCCGTGATTCCTTTTACCAAAGAGTGCGTTATTCTTTCTTGTAGAGATAGACTCCTCCAAGCAGTGTCTTTTTCTTGTTTTTTTGCACCACCTTTTACTTGTTCTGCATAATCCAAAAGTTGTTCGGTTGCATCATCTCTTCTGTTGAGTAAAACATCTTCAACTTTATCGAGCAATTCTTTTGGGATATCATCATACACTTCCAGCATTGCTGGATTCACAATGCCCATATCCATTCCTTCTTTGATGGCATGATATAAAAAAGCGGAATGCATCGCTTCTCTTACTACATCATTGCCTCTAAAAGAGAAAGAAACGTTACTTACGCCACCGCTCACATGAGCACCTGGAAGGTTTTCTCTAATCCAGCGAGTGGCTCTAAAAAAGTCTAAAGCATTATTATTGTGTTCTTCCATCCCTGTAGCTACAGGGAAAATATTGGGATCGAATATGATATCTTGAGGTGGAAATTTTACTTTATCTACAAGAACTCTGTAAGATCTTTCACAAATCTCTATTCTTCTTTGATAATTGTCCGCTTGACCATCTTCATCAAAGGCCATTACAATGACAGCAGCACCGTATTGTTTTATTTTCTTGGCTTGTTTGATGAAATTTTCTTCACCTTCTTTTAAACTGATAGAGTTGACCACGCATTTTCCTTGCACGCATTTCAAACCCGCTTCGATAATTTCCCATTTTGAAGAATCTATCATTACAGGAACTCTAGAGATGTCAGGTTCGGATGCAATTAAATTTAGGAATGTTCTCATCGCTTCGACACCATCCAACATCCCTTCATCCATATTAATATCAATGATTTGAGCACCGCCATCTACTTGATCTCTTGCTACTTGAAGCGCTTCGTCAAATAAACCTTCTTTGATTAATCTCAAAAACATTCTAGAGCCTGTAACGTTGGTTCGTTCTCCAACATTCACGAAATTTGTTTCAGGAGTTACTATGAGAGGTTCAAGTCCACTCAATTTCATGAAGGGCAAATGGTGCCATTTGTATTCGTATTTTCCACTGTAATCAGGGTGTAAACTCATAATTGCAAATATTTGACTACAAAAGTACAAGTTGAAATAGTTTTACTGTTTAAAAAAATGAAAAGTCTTTCAACTAAATTTGTTGACAAAATTGGATTTCTTTGGATGGTTGATGGAAGATGTTTGATAGAAAATGAGTGATAAGAAAGATGAAATATATAAAAAAAGACGCTAGATTCTAGGGACTAGACTTTTTTGATTTCAATATCTTCAAAAAGTTTTTCAGTATTTTGTCTTTTAGTCTTGAATATGTATAAAAAAAGAGCAAATTTTTTTTATGGTATTGTTTTTGACTATTTTTGTGAAATAAATAATAATACAAATGAAACATAATTACAAATTTAACTTCTCCCTTTTAATGCTTGCGTTTATTTTTATAACTAATGCATTTTCACAAAAAACCACAGACGTAAAAATTCAATTTACCTACAAAAACAGTCCATTATGTAATTAGGAAGTTACTCTAAAACATGGCGATGTTGCCATAGGAAAAGCAATTTCCAATAGCGAAGGAGTGGCAGAATTTAAAAGTGTGACTATAATTTCAAAAAGTGTTGATGCTTATGGGTATAAACCGCATCAAGGAGGTGACAAAAAATGGGATGTAAAAGGTTATATCAATTTAAATGATCAATACGAAGCCAAATTTGATTTTGAAAATATCATAAAAGAAATGGGAATGCCAGCAAGTATGATGGAAGGTGCTTGGGGATTAAATATAAGAGATTGTGGCGTTATTTCTAATTCAACCAATAATTCAACCAATAATTCAACCAATAATTCAACCAATAATTCTAATGCTAATCCTTCAAAAACTAATACTGAAGCAGAAGAGGAGGGGAATGAGAATTCTAACTCGGATGATGAAAATGAAACGTTGAAATCTGATGTGCTTTCTGCTCAAAATACTTTGGCTGATAATTTAGTTTTAAACAAACAAGGATTCGAAAATAAACTTACATCGCTTAAAAACAAAAAAGAAAAAACGATTAAAAAACGTGAAAAAACAGAAGTTAATAGTAAGGATTATAGCGACTTGTCTTATGAGTTAGAGGAGATTGATTTAGATATAAAATTAACTGAACTAAGGCTTGAGAAAACCAACAAACAAATAGATAAAGGGAATTTACCTTTAAACAAAGAAGAAAGAAATTATTTTAAAGAAGGTGAAAATGAAATCAAAGCAAGTCAAGATGCATTGAAATCAAAGCAAAAAAGTGGCGTTTTATATCATGAGAAAAATGCTTCTAAAGAAGTAGTAAAAGATAATATATCAAATGAATCTACTCCAGAAGATACTGAAAGTGAAGAAATAAAAATATATAAAAATGATGAGTTGGCAGCAATGTCTGCTTTTGAACTTAAAAAACTTAAAGTAAAAATTAATTCTCAAATTGGTTCAAGAAAGGTGAAAATAAAAACCAGAGGAGGAATAGACGATAATGATATACAACTTTTGGAACAAGAAATTACTTTGCTTCAACAGCAATTAGATTTAATAGCTAATTTACTTGAAGAGAAAAAATAATTTAGTATTGTTTAAGGTTAAATGTTGAAAGTTGAAAGAAGACGCTAGATTCTAGACGCTAGACTATTTTGATTTGTTCAATCTAAAAAAGTCTTTCAGTCTTTTGTCTTTCAGTCTTGAATCTGGAAAATAAAATAACCAAATAAAAAAAGAACTATTTAACTAATCAACTTTTAACACTTTCAACAAAAATAATTCTCAATTTTATTGTTCTTTAAACTTTTTCATATAATTTTGTACCCAGTTCTTTAAATAGTTTATCTAGAAAGGTGGAGGGAAAGGCCCTTAGAAACCTTAGCAACCCTGAATAATTCGTTTGTTCAGAAGGTGCTAATTCCTACTTTTTCATTTTGAAAAAGGGAGATAAATCACAAATTAGTCTTTTAAAACAAAAAAAATATACAAGCCTCTTTAGTGATTTATCTAAGGAGGCTTTTTTGTTTGCCATTTCTGGAATAACTATTTTTGAATAAAAATAAAAACAGAAAATGAAAGTACTATTAAAATCGACCGAAAAGGCACTACAATTTAACGTATCTAATGAGTTTGCAACAATGGAAGTTGGAGCAAATCAAAATGTGGAAGAAAACCAAAAGACTTTTCGCCCTATGGAATTATTGCTTACTTCTTTGGCAAGTTGTAGCGCTATTGATATTCAATCTATTTTGATAAAACAAAGGCAAGAAATATTGGATTTTGAAATAGAAACCATTGGTCATAGAGTAGATGAAGTGCCAGCAGTTTTTGATACGATTCATCTCAATATTACTGTAAAAGGAAATATAGATGCAAGCAAACTTGAAAAAGCTATCGAATTGACCAAAGAAAAGTATTGCTCAGCTTATAAAATGCTTTCAAAATCCTGTGAAATTATCTACGAATATAAAATCATTGTTTAAATAATAATTATGTCAAAATTTGAAACCATTGCTATAAGAACGCAAGCCCAACAGACACATCAAAAAGAACATTCTGTTCCTTTGTTTCTGACTTCTAGTTTTACGTTTAATAACGCTGAAGAAGGTGCCGCTTTGTTCGCTAATGAGATAGAAGGAAATATTTATTCTCGTTTTTCTAATCCTAATGTAGATGAGTTTGCTGAGAAAATTGGTCAATTAGAAGGTGGTGAAATGTCCATTGCTACAGCAACAGGTATGGGAGCAGTATTTGTTTCTTTGGCGGCTTTACTCAAACAAGGAGATCACGTTATTGCTTCTAAATCTTTGTTTGGAAATACGCTTCACATTCTCAAAAATATTCTGCCAGAATGGGGAATTAAGACCACATTTGTTGACTTGGCTGATCTTTCACAATGGGAAAAGAACATTCAAGAAAATACTAAAATTGCCTTTGTAGAAACTCCTTCTAATCCTATTTTGGATATTGTAGATATTGAAGCATTGTCCAAAATTTGCCAAAAATCAAATGTAAAATTGCTAGTAGATAACTGTTTTTGTACGCCTTATTTGCAACAACCTTTAAAATTAGGAGCAGATTTGGTAATCCATTCTGCTACCAAATGGATTGACGGACAAGGAAGAGTATTGGGCGGAGCAATTACTGGAAGTAAAGAATTAGTGCAGCCTTGTTTTGATTTTATCAGAAGAACAGGGGTTAGTTTATCACCTTTCAATGCTTGGGTGCTTTCAAAATCATTGGAAACACTTGCAGTAAGAATGGATAGACATTGTGAAAATGCTTTAAAATTAGCCTTGTTTTTGGAAAATCATCCCAAAATTGAGAAAGTCATTTATCCTTTTTTGGACAGTTATCCTCAAAAAGAAATAGCACATAAGCAAATGTCTCAAGGAGGTGGAATCGTTACTGCCATAATTAAAGGAGATAAAAGAGAAGATGGCGTTACTTTTTTGAATGCACTACAAATTTTTTCGTTGACCGCTAATTTAGGTGACGCAAGAAGTATCGCCACACATCCAGCATCTACTACTCACTCCAAATTATCTCATGAAGATAAAAAAGAGGTAGGAATTACAGATGGTTTGTTGAGATTTTCAGTTGGTTTAGAGCACATAGATGATTTGTTAAAAGACGTTGGACAAGCGCTTGATAAGATTTAAAATGGAATCAAAAACTTTTAAATATTCTCAAAACTTTGAACTTGAATCTGGTGTGAAATTGCCTTCACTCGAAATCGGATATACTACTTTTGGTGCTTTGAATGAAGATAAAAGTAATGTAGTTTGGGTTTTTCATGCGCTTACTGCCAATCAAAATCCTCTAGAATGGTGGCCAGGATTGTTCGGGAATGAAGATTTTTTTAATCCGAATGAATATTTTATTGTTTGCGCCAATGTTTTAGGAGGGTGTTATGGTTCTACTGGACCTGCGAGCCAACATTTACCCGTTGATTTTCAAAATGGATATTTCCCTTTGATAACGATTAGAGATATTGTAAAAGCGCATCAAATACTTCAAAATCATTTGGAAATTGAAAAAGTACATATTGCCATTGGAGGTTCTTTTGGAGGATATCAAGCCATTGAATTTGCAAAAAACAATCAGCAATTATCAAATTTAATATTGATTGCCACCGCAGCTGTTGAAACACCTTGGAATATTGCCATTCACGAAACACAAAGACAAGCCATAAGAACAGATGCGAATTTTGATGCTTCAAATGATAAAGCATTCAAAGGTTTGGAAACCGCAAGAGGCATTGGAATGTTGACCTACAGAACGCCAGACTCTTTTAGAATACAACAACCAAGATCTAAGAATCAAATTACAGATTTCAAGTCTTCGAGTTATGTAAGATATCAAGGAGAAAAATTAGCCAAAAGATTTTCACCTTGGACCTATTATAAACTCACAGAAACACTGGATACGCACGATTTGAGTAGGGGAGAAGAAGATATGGAAAGTGCATTGCAAAAAATTCATGCAAAAACGCTTTTAGTGGGAATTACAGAAGACATTCTTGCCGCATCTGAAGAAATGAAATTAATTGAAAACCTAATTCCTCATGCAGAATATGTAGAAATATCATCTCGTTTTGGGCATGATGGATTTTTATTAGAAACAGAAATATTAACACAAATTATTAAACAATTTTTAAATTAAAAAGACCATGATTAAAGAAATTAACGTAGCAACATTACAACAATGGTTAAATGAAAACAAAGATTTTCAGTTAATTGATGTAAGAGAGCCACATGAAAAAGAAATCGCAGATATTGGAGGTGAATTGATTCCCTTAGGAACTGTACCTGAACATATAGATGCTGTATCTAAAGATAAAACAGTTGTAGTATATTGCAGAAGTGGTAAAAGAAGTGCTCAAGCAACTCAGTTTCTTCAGGAAGCACTTTCTCACAAAGAAATCTATAATTTAGAAGGAGGAATCTTAGATTGGGCTGATAAAATTGATAATAGTATTACCAAATATTAAGGTCATTATTGGAAAGCTATTTGAGTTCGGAGTTTTCAACCTTCGTCAAGACTTCGGTTGAGGTTCGGAGTTCGAGGTTTGGGGTTTGGGGTTTGGGGTTTGATGTTCGGGGTTGTTTTGTCATATCGACTGTAGTACAGAGCGATAGCGAAAGTACGAAATGGAGATATCTATGACGTTTGACGTTTGAAAATAAATAAATTACATTGTACATATAACGTTGTAAATTGTACAATAAAATAAAAAAAGAAATGAAAGTTTTAAAATTCGGAGGGAAATCATTGGCAAATGGAGTTGCGATTCAATCGGCAATTCAAATCATTACAGCTGAGAAGAAAAAAGGAGAGATAGCAGTTGTGGTTTCTGCTAGAGGCAACAATACAGACGAATTGATTTCGATGCTTGACTTGGCTCAAAAAGGGGAAGATTTTTCTGCTTCACTGCAAGATTTTATTCAATATCACAAAGAAGTTTTACCCACTTTGAGTTTTGATTTTGAATACACAGAATTATTCACTTTGTTGAATGCGGTAAAAATAATAGGATTCTTCAATTTAAAAATTCAAAACAAAGCAATGGCATTTGGAGAGTTGATCAGTGCTAAAGTAGTTTCTGCATTACTGAACAAAAAAGGCGTTTCTTCGCAAAGAGTGGATGCAAGAGAAATATTCGTTACAGAAGGTTCGGAAGAAAATCCATTTGTAAACTGGGAAGTTTCTGCTTCAAAAACCAAAGCATATTGGGAAAATAATCCTAAAGGAAATGTTGCAATTGTAACAGGTTTTATTGCTTCTGATATTGATGGCAACACAACAACTTTGGGAAGAAATGGAAGTAATTATTCGGCTACATTGTTGGCCAATTTCTTAGATGCTGAAGAAGTTCAAAACTGGTCCAATATAGATGGTTTATACACAGCCAATCCGAGTTATGTAAAAACGGCCACTAAAATTGCTTCATTGACTTACAAAGAAGCGAATGAATTGGCACAATTTGGTGCTAATATTTTGCACGCCAAAACCATTCTTCCTTTGATTGAAAAGAAAATACCGTTGGTTATCAAAAATTCGTTTACTCCAGAGAATTCTGGTACTGTAATCAACGAAAGTGGCCAAGGAAAAGGGATTAAAGCGGTAAACGTAATCAATAATTGCGCTTTGATCAGTGTGGAAGGAAAAGGTATGTTGAATACAGTAGGAATTGATGGTAGAATTT
>CAWUIK010000101.1:0-8684 GCA_963922585.1 uncultured Flavobacteriales bacterium
CCCTCTGCAATAGCGTTGCCCTTCATTCGTGTATTCCCATCAATCACAATGTTTGATTTCGCTCTTAAATTATCATCTACTACTGTTTTTCCTTTGATTCTTAGGTCTTGTTCTACAGTTAACTTTTTTTCAAGTGTCAAACTGTCTTTTATAATAACAGGTTTTTCAAAGTATGCAGTATCTCTAATTATTGCTTTACTCAATGTCGAAGTTCCTTCTACTTGAAATTCTGTGACTGGAGCAGTGGTTCCAATTCCAACGTTTCCAGTCGTAGGTAAAGTATTTTGTGCATAAGAATATATTCCTAATGTGGTCATCATTACAGTTACTAATAATCTTTGGGTTGTTTTCATTTTTCGATTAATTTGTTATTATAATCGACTAAACTAAACTAAACTAAACTAATGACATACACAAATTATTCTGCAAGTTTTTTAAAGAAAATTTAAATTTAATAACATAAAAACTGAATAATAACCCAATTTAAAAAGGAATTACCCCCCAGCAAAAGGAGGTAACAATGCAATTACATCATCGTCATTAAGTGAAATATTTTGATTTTTGTTCGTGAATTCCTGATTCAAAGCAACTTGAAGTGGTGTATTTTGCAAAGTGGGATAGATGTCAAACAGTTCTTTTAACAATTCTGGAAGTGTATGAGATTTTGTAACTAAATCCATTGATTCCATTCCAACAATGTCTGAAGTAACTCCAAAAAATAGTATTTTCAATCGCATGAGATGTATGTCTTTGATGTCTGATAATGTATTTATATTAGTAAAATTAACACTTTCTTTTTGGAGAATAGGAATATATCTGTGTTCTATTTTATCAATAAGCGCTTTTAAACTGTATTGTTGCTCCTTTATTTGCTTTTCAATATATGGTAAAATCGATTTATGATACAACCCTATCAAAAAATGGGTTTTGTTTTCTGATGCGTAAAAAATGGCTTTCTTCTGCTCTGATATTTGTTGCTTTAAAACATTTAAATTTTCGATTTTCAAAAAAGGTGTATCACAACTCAACACAAAGTTCCAGTCCGTATCAGAATGTTTTAACCCACTATACAAACCTCCTAGAGGTCCAATATCTTTATGAATATCATTTATCCTTTCTACACCATTAATATGATGTTTAGCATTATCAGAAACGATAATAATTTTTTGCGAAAGAGGCTGGCTTATCTCAATCAAATGTTCGAGAAAACTTTTTCCTTTGTAAAACAAAAGGGCTTTATCGCTTCCCATTCTAGAACTTTTTCCTCCAGAAAGAATAATCGTATTGATGGGTATTTTCATTATGAAATCAATTTCAAACCTATTCTTTTCCTCTCTTTATCCAAAGAAAGCACTTGAACTAAAACATGTTGATGTAAAGCAATAACATCCGAAGGATTGGAAATAAACTCATCTGCCAAATTTGAAATATGTATCATTCCATTTTCTTTGATACCGATGTCCACAAAAGCACCAAAATTGGTAATGTTGTTCACAATTCCTGGCAATTCTTTACCTACTTCCAAATCATCAATGGTGCGAATGGTTTTGTCAAATTCAAAAACCTTAACCATTTTTCTTGGATCTCTTCCTGGTTTTTGAAGTTCTGCAATGATATCATTCAAAGTTTCATTTCCAACTTCGTCATCTACAAATTTTGCAATTGGAATAGATTTTATTTTTTGTTCGTCACCTACCAATTCAGTTACTGAAGTTTGAATAGACTTAGCCATTTTCTCTACCAAAGCATATCTTTCGGGATGCACACTGCTATTGTCTAAGGGTTGATTTCCATTGGCAATCCTCAAAAATCCTGCACACTGTTCAAATGCTTTTGCTCCTAATTTTGGAACTTTGAGTAATTCTTTTCTGTTTTTAAAAGCACCAATTTCAGTTCTATAATCTATAATATTTTGTGCCAAAGCAGGACCAATTCCCGAAACATATTGCAAAAGGTACTTACTGGATGTATTTAACTCAACGCCTACTTTATTTACAGAAGAAACCACCACATTATCCAATTCTGTTTGTAATAATTTTTGGTTTACATCATGTTGATACTGTCCTACTCCAATACTTTTGGGATCGATTTTCACCAATTCAGCCATGGGATCCATCAATCTTCTTCCAATAGAAACTGAACCTCTCACGGTAATGTCATATTGAGGAAATTCATCTCTCGCTACTTTAGAAGCGGAATATATAGAGGCTCCCGCTTCATTCACTACAAAAACTTTTACGGCTCTGTCAAATTGAATGCCTTTGATAAAAAATTCCGTTTCTCTGCCTGCTGTTCCGTTTCCAATAGCAATGGCTTCGATTTTGAATTGAGCGACTAAAGTGGCTATTTTCTTTTTGGCTGGTCCGATTTCCTTTTGAGGTGGATGTGGGTATATGGTTTCATTGTGCAACAAATCTCCATTGGCATCCAAACAAACCACCTTACAGCCTGTTCTAAAACCTGGATCGATTGCCAATGTTCTGTAGGAACCTAAAGGAGGTTGTAAGAGAAGTTGTCTTAAATTTTCTGCAAAAACTTTGATGGCTTCTACATCTGCTTTTTGTTTGAGTTCTTGCAAAGTTTCATTTTTCAAAGAGGGCTTTAAGATTTTAGTATATGATTGCACAATTGCATCGCTTATTTCCTCTTTAAAATCCGCATTAGTTTTGAGAATAATGCGCTCCATTAATGCAAGAGCATCTTCTTTGGATGGCTCCACTTTGATTTTTAAAAAGCCTTCATTAGTTCCTCTTACTATTGCCAACAATCGATGAGATTTGATGCTTTTTACTGGTTCAGAAAAATCAAAATAATCTTGAAACTTTTCCGCTTCGCTTTCTTTTCCCTTTACAATTTTGGAATACACTTGTCCTTTTTGCCAGAACAATTTTCTCAAACCATTTCGGACATTGATGTATTCACTAATCCACTGGGAAACGATTTCTTTAGCTCCTTGAACCGCTTCTACAACAGATTCAACTTCACCTTTGACATACTTTTCTGCAATAACTTCAAAATCATTTCCTTTTTGAGACATCAAAATTTTTGCTAAAGGCTTCAAACCTCTTTCAATGGCAATATCGGCTTTGGTTTTCTTTCGAGATTTATAAGGTAAGTACAAATCTTCAATTAAAGTTTCGTCCCAAGAGTTTTGGATTTGATTTTGAAGTTCAGAAGTTAATTTACCTTGCTCTTCAATGCTCTTGAGTATAAAAACTTTCCTTTTTTGAAGTTCATTGATTTGTGAAAATTTTTGAGAAATATCAGCAATTTGAACTTCGTCTAAATTTCCTGTTTTTTCTTTTCTATATCTTGCAATGAAAGGAATCGTTGCGCCACTTTCGATTAATTCAATTGTGTTTTTTACTTGCCAGAATGTTAAAGAAAGTTGTTTGGAAATGAAATCAATAAAAAAATCTTGCATTAAATAAATTTTATAACGCAAAACTAATCAAAAATATGCTCTAATTAATTACGACTTTAGTATTGAATACTTTTGTCCCCACTACTACTCTAACGAAGTATATTCCAGAATTCAAAATTGAAGTTTCAATATCAATCAGTCCTCTTAAGTTTTCAGAGTTTGAATACACAATTTTTCCCAGTGCATCCAAAATGATTACTTGATCTACTCCACTTTGGAAGCCTGAAACATCTACTATAAATCTTTCATCACCTCCTAAAACTGGGTTTGGATATATGAATACTTGCCCCTCTCCTTCGATTTCTACTCTTCTTACTTCTGAGTATTCAAATGCGCCATCAAAATCAGTTTGTTTCAATCTGTAAAATGATGTTCCAGTATAAGGATTTGTGTCTACTGTTTTATAATCCAATAATGCAGTTGAATTTCCTGCTCCTTCGATGATGGTTACTATTTCGAAATTCAATCCATCTATACTTCTCTCGATGGTAAAGAATTCATTGTTGATTTCAGAAGCAGTTTGCCATTCCAAATCCACTTGTTTACCATTGGCTTTTGCTGTGAAGTTAACCAACTCTATTGGTAATGGATTAGAATTACTTGTTGTAGCTAAAGCAAATGGGCTAAAACTTGTTACAGCAGTATTTGTGGTTATACTTCCTGAAGGATTCCCTACTGCGGTTCCTGGATGATTGACCCATTCTTGAATTCCATCATCCCATCTTGCAATGGTAAGCGATGCTAAATCCGCTACACCACTACACCCATTAGCTCCGTAAGGTCTATAGGAAAGTGTAACATTGACATCTGAGGCACCATTAGTTCTATCTAATATCCAATGTTCACAATCACTAATGTTCTCGATAGCGACATCTATAGTTGCAGGGTCTTGCATGTCTACTGCATCGGCTTCTGTATTGAAAAACTCTGCTGTGAAATGATGAGAATTGTTACCAGGAGCAGATATACTTATGGGTCTATAAAAACCTCCTTTACCTACTGGAAAATCAAAAGCATCGTTACCGATTTTTCTTACTGGGCCATTAACAAATGAAGCATCAGAAATTGATGTAATTGATGTATTATCATTAAATATAAACAAATTTACTCCATCACTATTAACAATACCAGAGGTAAAGTCAACATTTGAAGAAATTTCTATAGGCGTATTTAGTGTAACATCCCCTCCTGTTTTGTTGAATCTTAGATTACCAAAAGTAGGGGTGAAAGCAATATCAGCTCTTATGGTTTGGTTAGAATTGCCATCAAATTCCAAAACTCCACCTCCCGTAGTGGCAATCAAAACATTATTGGTAGAACCTACAGATGAAAGGTTGCCTGCCAAAGTCGAGGTATTAGTTGAAGCTAGTTCCAATGTTCCACTTCCTACTCTTTGATAAAAGACATCTGCATTGTAATCATCTCCAGCGGGATTAGCTCCTAAACGCCAACCATTATCTCCTTGGTGAATAAAAGTTACATTACCGTTAAAAATATTTTCTCCATTTGCATTATTTGTGGTAGTTCCTGGAGTTTTTGTCATTATGGTTTCTCCATTAAATGTGCTGGTTTGAAATAAAAAGTTTTGAGCGGATAAATCAGCATCATTATTAAATGTCGAGTTTCTGATAGTCATAGTAGGTGTATTGAAAGTAACTTGACCATTAAAAACATTAAAATTCCCTGCATTAGCAACCCCACAAACGATATTACCTGTGGTAGATGTTATGACATCTATAGGTAAAACACTCTGATAATCAAACCTATACAACTGTATTGTCGTAGTTCCGTCCAAAACTCCTGTAGTCATCTGTGAACCCGGTAAAAAATTGGTAGCACCATAATATATAGATCCAAACCTAATATTTCCTGTTGATCCTGCTGTCGAATTTAATGTAACTAAGTCATGAAAAATACTCGTTGAAGTAACAGTAGCATTACTCTCCGAAAAATTTACATTACCTGTAAAAGTCACACTGATATTCACCGGACCAAAAAACTCATGAGAATTATCTGAAGTACCATTATTTCTTCCTAAATACAAACCTCCTGCTGTTGAAGAGTTTAAATTTGTAGTTCCGTAATATTCATTTCCTACAGATTGTCTACCTAAAATAAAATTATTATCTCCATCATGATTGATGGTGAGGTTGTGAAAAATATCCGGATTGGAATGTCCCATTCTCCATCTATTACCACCAACAATAGTATTAAAAGTAATAGGTCCGTAAAAAATATTCCCACCCTGTGTATCATTTCCTGCTGTTCCTGTTTTGGTAACTACCATTGGACCATAGAAAATAGAATTTTCAAAAAAACTGTTTTCAGATGTAAGAGTAATATCAAGTTCTTCTGACACTATTTCTCCCAAAAAGTAGTTCGAAAAATTTACTGTAAGTAAATTTAAGCCTGGTGAAACAATAGACACATTGCTTCCTGCAATAGAACTTATTATTCCACTAGTACTTAAAGAAAAAGTTTGATTTGCTGAGGTTGCTCCATCTGTAGAGAAATCAAACCCTAGTAAATCTAAAAAACCATTAGAATGATCGAAATCTTCGACTACATGAATCGATGTATTGGTGAATAGTGCGGGCTTGAAAAGTGATGTATTACTTATGTTTAGTCTGTAAAAAGTTTCTAAACCATTGGCATTATTTATGGTTTGTGTAGAAGAGTTGGAAAGAAATGACACCAATGAGTTTCCTTCTTCGAAAGCATCAGGATGAGTACTAAAGTTGTTCCAATCTCCAAAAACATCAAAATCATTAGCCCCAGTTGCAACAAGCCTACTGAAATCATTTAAATTAACATCTCCGTTGAACTGTATGTCATTGGATGTTGTGAGAATACCATTATTCTGAACTATCAAATCTTGGTTTAAAACTAAATCTACAGATAAAGATAAGGTTGCATTATCTTGAATTGTTAGTTGCTCATTGATGGTTGTAACTCCAGAAACGGTTTTAGTGCCTCCTCCAGTAAATATGACATTAGCATAGGTATATGCTCCTCCACAAACTTGATTGCCTGCTCCATTATAATTCACAGTACAACCAGCAAAAGTATTAAAACCACCCGCAGGCGATACATCTCCTTGTACATTAAGCGTTCCATTTCCTGTAAAATCAATATGATGTCTTACTAAAGCGCTTGGCATTGAAATACTACCAAAGACATTTACGGTACCTGTGCCAATTCTAATAATACAGTCTCTTGTATTTCCTGTTGAAGTAGTCATTGTAATGGCATTACAATTTAAAATTCCATCATCAACATATAATCTTTTGTTTCTATTGTTTGCTGTAGGATTTCCAATGGTAACAATTCCGTTTACAGTAAGTTCAAAACCATTGAATTCTAGAGTAGAATTTTGATTTCCTGCTAGAATATTTAAGGAATTACAAGTAAAATTACCATCTAAAACAACAGTTGAATTATTATTAATGATTACATCATCCAGAGGACCCGGAGTGACTCCTCCTATCCAAGTAGTTCCTAAAGACCAATCTCCTCCTGCTGCTTGACTAGTTATAGTTGCCGCAAAAATGGATGAATTAATACTTACAACAAGAGTAAGTATTAGAAATATACAATTCCTTTTCATAACTTAATTCAATAATTAATCAAATTTAGCCGAAAAAATAAATTGTAATAAAAAATATTACCAGAATAATTGTATCAATGATGAAATTAATGAATAATCATTCTAGAGGTAGTTTTTAAACTATCTTTTGTAAGTTGAATAAAATATATACCTGCAGCAAGGTTTTTGGTATTTAAACTTATTACACCCTTTAAATCTTTGTTTTGTAGATATACAGTTTTACCATATGCATCTATAATTCTCAACTCCTCAAAACTTTCATTAAAATTAGATAAATCCACAACAAAATCCGCACCTCCAGACTGAACTGGATTCGGATAAACATTCACAATTCCATCACCTTCGATTTCTACTCTTCTTACTTCAGAGTATTCAAATGCGCCATCAAAATCAGTTTGTTTCAATCTGTAAAATGATGTTCCAGTATAGGGGGTTGCATCTATTGTTTTATAGTCCAATAATGCTGTTGAATTTCCTGCACCTTCGATAATTGTTACAATTTCGAAATCCAATCCATTTTTACTTCTCTCAATGGTAAAGAATTCATTATTGATTTCAGAAGCAGTTTGCCCATTTTAAATAAACCTTTCTTTCTTTAGCCAAAGCATCAAAAAACAGGAGTGTTATAGGGAGTGGAGTTGTGCAGTCAATTGGATCAATAACCAAAAGCGAAAAATTTGAATGTCCTTCGCTTATTCCGCCCGCAAAAGGATTTAAACCTATAGGCGAGCAATTGGTGTTAATTACAACAACATTTGAATGTCCGTCATCTATTCCGCCCGCAAAAGGATTTAAACCTATAGGCGAGCAATTGGTGTTAATTACAACAATATTTGAATGTCCGTCATCTATTCCGCCTGCAAAGGGATTTAACCCGGTAGGCGAGCAATTTACACTTGCTATAAGCTCGTTTGCACTACCACCGCCTGTACCTCCTGTAAATTGTGCAGAAGCCATACAGGGTAAGAAAGCTGTAAATAAAAATGATAAATGCGTTAAAAATTTTTTCACACGTATTTTTTTAATTTAAGGTCTTCGCACGCCTCTTCCACCTGTTCTAGGGGTACGTGTGCTGTTTTCAGCTATGCTGTTCACATAAAAACGATTTGAAGTTTGTGCCCGCTGTGCAGTATATTCACAATTTCCACCTCTTACAATTACATTTCCTAAGACAACATTAGATGGCCAGCTAGTTACATCATGTTCTCCTGAAGCACTAAGGTTACCGTCCCCGTTAAGCCCGGTAAAAATAAGACCACCTCCAACTCTAGCGGAACCATTATAATATCCTATAGATACACATTGTTCCCATACATTTCCGCTCATATCCATAATTCCCCAATAGCTTGCACCTGCTGAAACTCTTAAGGTTGATGCGGTTGCAGCAAAACCTGTTCTAAGCGGACCCAAAGTTGTGCTTGCGCCAGCTCCAAATGCACATAGGCCAGCTCCTGCTGATATAGATAGCTAAGCAGCCGTTCCACTACCTGTTATTGCATTTGAAATAGCTTGTAAAATTGATGTAGTATTCCAAGCATATTCGTTTAATACCGTAAAATCTGAACCTCTAACAGCTTTTTCGAATTCAAGTTCGGTCCTGGGCTAAAAGCTGGTGGGCAATAAATATCACCTAACTGTCAGCCAGCACAAAAG
>CAWUIK010000102.1:0-8633 GCA_963922585.1 uncultured Flavobacteriales bacterium
AGTCAACAGCGCATTCAAACTTTGCCTATCGGCAGTTCGAATGCTTAGTTGTTAGAGGCTTTTATTCAAATGTTGATTTTATTAATGATTTCAATTCTCCATTGTCTCTAACAACCTTAACAACAGCATGTCCTCCTTCTTTAATGGGATTCAGAATGATATTATTCAAATCCTTTAGTCGCTCTGCATGTTTTTTATCAAGTATATCTTTAGGGGAATAATATATATTAATTTGAGTCTTATATGAATTATTCTTTTTCAAATACTTTTTTAAATCAAAAAAATCTTTCCGTTTCTTCTCAAAGGCATATACCTGGTTCATTTGATTTTGCCATCGTTTATCACGATTTATCATTCTATGAAAACGATTTATAAATGTTTGGGGGGCAAAAGAAATTACGGTATCAACATTTATAATACTACCAAATAAAATAGCTGCATAACCTCCCATTGAGTTTCCAAGAAAACAAATTTTATCATACCTATTCTTCCTTGTTTTATCTTGAATATACGTAATAATTTTATCTATATGATTTAATCTAGAGTCTACTCCTTTTTGATACCATGCTTGACTAAAATCTCTTAAAAAAAGTTTATCACATGGTATATCTGATATTGAATTAAAAAACTCAAATACAGGTATTCCTAATCCTTGTTGTATTCCACCAAATGAAACCAATAAATTTTTATGCCCATTGAAGTCCTCAAGTACTCCTTTATTCGTTTTTTCTAATTACTCTCTGTTCATTGTTACTGTAAGTTTTTTTTTGATTATAGTGAAGATTCAGTTAACGAACAACTCCTTTAATTGCCGCTAACGTTTCAGCTATATGCAGTAGCGACCCGAAGGGCGCTATTGCATATAGGTTTTGTTATAAGCTTTTTACTATTTCTGCTAAAGTGTCATTGGCTTTCTCAAATGCGTTGATTCCATTTTTATCAGCTCTCGCTGCTGGATGAATTACTTTAATTATGTGCCATTTTTTACCAAAATAACGTTTTAAAAATTTATAACTATCTCCACCAAGTGCTATTACATGGGTAGGATTGATTAGGTCAAACTCTTTCTCAAGAAAATCAATATTTTCTTTTAAAGCGGCTTTAGTCCAAAAAATCTTTCTAGCATTTTTATCACTTTCATTTTTTGTTTCCTTCACATCGTAGTGCTTTACAACATCTGTGAAATAAACGAATAAATCAGAATGATTTATTACGGATTTTAATGATTTATAATATTTGTTCTTGTCATTCCAAAATTCAATTCCGAAGGGTGTCCCAAATATAAAATTGTTTTTTTTCTCAATGTTGTATTTGTCATTTGTATCCCTGGGTTCTAATCCCAAAAAGATAATTCTACTCTTGTTTGAAATATCCCCGAACCAAATAGGAAGATCAACTCTAATGTCTCCAGGAATTGCGCTTATTTTTTTATTCAATTCAACCTTTCTGTCATCTGACAATTTTGTTTTTGGAATAAAGTTGTTATTCTCAAGGATGGTTTGAACAAGCTCGTAATAATTTTCAAACGGATACTTATTACTATAAAGTTGCTTTAATTTGCTAATTTTCATAATGTCTTATTGCTTATAAAACACGCGGCTAAACACCATTAATGGCGTTTAGCCCTCAAATATAATAGATAAACACCAGCTACTGGCGTTTATTTCATTATATATTTCGTTATTTTTTTGTAAATCTAAGAAAAAAAATCTAATTTTCAACATCAAGTTGGAGATGGGTCAAGTTGGAGAAAATAGAGGAGTCGAGGTGGTGAGCAACGATCTCATAAAAACCTGTCTCGTCATTAATTTCTTGAATAATTTCATCCCAGAAATAGATTTCGGTTTCCAAAATTTCTTGCGTTAAGTATTCATATTTTTCATATTGTGGAATATAATTCCCAGGAACCCCACCTTCAATAGGTATGGGTGCTCCTACACCTTTTCTGTAGTATTTGGTGTCATATACTATGGTGATCAATTGATCTTCCATGCTCCATGTTCCCGCTAAGGCAAACTCATTGTAAAATCTATTAATTACCCTATTGTCGTCAAAGAAATAATATTGCCCTTCAATATCGCTTGGTCCCCAAAATACAATACTCAAACCTGCTGGTGATGTACAAGCATCAATATCAAAAACTTGCACATTTGGGTCATCCTTCAGTTGCATTAAGGTATCATCTTGTGGAATATCAGAAGACATCGTAGCTATTGAATCTACTGAATGTACTTTGTCTTCGGCATCTTTGCTTTGTTCCGTTTCACAAGAATAAATTGTGAAAAGTCCCAAAAACAATATTAATTTAAAAGTGAATTTTTTTTTAATATTTACCATTGTTTTAATTTTTGATTTTTTTAAATTGCTTTTTGATAGTAAACTTTTACTTTATTTTTCTTATTTCAAGACTTCGTAAATGTATAATTTTTATGAAGATAGTTGTATTTTTTATACTACACAAAAATCAACCTTCCCTCAGCATCTGTTGATAATAGAAAAATGATTTCGATTAACTCTTAACTTAAATGAAATCTCAAAACCAATCATTTAAAAAAAGAATTGTTAGTTGTTAAACTATTTTATTCAGGTTTTATTTTCACGATTTTATCTTCTTGCATTATCACAAGCTCGCTATTCTTTGTTTTCTTGAATTCAATAAGTCGTTCGTAAACTTTTTCAAGCCCCTTAACAATCTTGTCTTTTAACTCAATTTGTTTATCTTTTTGTGTCATAAATTCTTTTTAATTGTTCAAATTTATCTGAATCGATTATTTCTAAAAATTCTGTGCCCATCTTGTGAGCAATTAATTCGTGTTTTCCGAAAGAGTTGTCAAATAGTAATGCTCCATCAATAATTGGCAGATAAATATCTAATAAATTATAAATCCCATTTAAATATCTTCTTTCAATTACTTTTTCAGGTATATCATGCCTCCTTCTTTTACTCTAGTTCTTACTCTTTCCTTTGCAAGTTTTATATTGTTAAGCCAAAAAAACAAAAGGTTAATAGTATACCCTTGTTCACGTGCTGTTTTAATTTTGTTTTTGTAACTCCTTGTAGAAAGTGTTGTTTCAAAAGCAAAACTTTCATTTTCTTTAAGTAACTCGTCAATTCTATTCAACATTATTCGACCAGATTCAAACGCAACTTTTTCGGGTTGAAAAGGAGATAATCCTTTTGCAATTTCATCCGCATTAACAAACTCCTTACAATTAATAATTTCAGGTAAAATAGTGAATGATGCTGTAGTTTTGCCCGCTCCATTACATCCTGCAATTATGTAAAGATTTTTTTCATTCATAACGCAAATTTACGAAATATATTTCAACTAATTTCTTTCTAAGTTTTGTTCCTATAGGTAATTACCTATTTTTTATATTTCGTATGTAGATTCCACCTATAAATCTTTATTTTGATTGGCAAAATGTAACTTTTTAAAATTTCAGAATGTTTAACTCACAAAACTATCAAACTACCTTGTGCATCTGGTTCTTCTGATTGATTGAGTTTTAGTTTTGTTTTAATATTTGAATTAAATTTTCGTTTACATAAATACTTTCTCGACCTATTTTTTGAGATGTAACAATTCCTATTTTTTCAAGTTTTTGTAAATATCTAGAAGCTGCTTTTCTTTCTACATTTAGTTTTTCCACAACAAACTCAATTTTGGAATATGGTTTTTCAAATAATAGTTCTATAAGTTCCTTTCTGTAGATTTTGGGTTCTTTCTCTTGAGCAATTCCTTTAAGTTCACCAAGTGCCTTAGATGATTTACTTAATTGACGTAAAGTGTTTAAAGTTTCAACTTTTTCTCTTTTGGGAGGTAATTTATCAAGTTTTTTCATTGGGTGCATTTAAGTACACATTTTGTTCATATGTACCAAAAATACAAAAAAAAGTTCAATAAACTAAAATATTAGTTTTTTTATCCCAATAAACAAATCGTTTAAATTTCGTTTGTAAGTTGCTAAAGTAAATTATAATTTTCGTTTAGAAGTTTGGAGTTGGATTTTTTTAAACTTATTAAAAAACTATCAATTTCCCCTCAGCATCTGTTTCTAAAGTTTTGTTGATGATAGGTGGATTACCCAATAAATAGATGTTTCCGATTCCTCTGATTAGATAGTCTATTTTTTCTGAAACATAGACTTTACAATCACCCAAAGAACTGTTTTCAATGATGGCTTCTTTGGCTAATAAGTCCTTTGCATCAACAGATACAGCTGCAAAATTCCAGATCTTCAAAAAATTAACTTGGCCACTTAAAGTCAATTTTCCGCCACATTGGAAATTATTCCAATAGTAAAAAACATTTCCATTCAATTCCAAATTGGCTTCATTGGCTTTGCTGTGAAATTCCAAACCAAATTCTTCAGAAGTAATAGGCGTTTGAGTGGAGATATAACAGGTTTGATTCGCTTTTACTAATTTCAATGGGTGTGACGTGATGGTAAGGGTGATTTTGTTTTTAGTGGGCGTAAGCCATTTCAAACTTCTTTCATTACTGATTTTTAAGGTGCTGTTTTCTATTTCAAAAACTACATCTTCAATCAATTGAGCATCTCCAGTTATTTTGATAGCAAATTCATTGCCTTCCGCTAATATTAAATCAAAGGAGTCGTTAAGTTCTATGGTGTCGAAGTAGGTTAATTCTTCAACAATACTTGCGTTAAAGTCGGTTTTTTTGCATCCTACTAAAATAAATAGCACAAAAATTAATACATATTTTAAACCTTGTTTCATAATCTAATTCCAACTCCCAACTCTGGAAAATCTAATATATGTAAATGCGATTTCATGGCTATTCTTACCATGATTTGCTCCGATATGTCATACTGCACCGCTGCCCTGTTATACATCAATTTGGGTATGACTTTGTTGTCCAAACCAATGTAAATTCCTTCTTGAATGATAATTCTAAATCTATTGTAAATAAATTGTTGTGTCATACTGATGCCTGTTTGAAACGAGTTTCCTGTGCTGTACTCTAATCCTGAATTTTGTAAAAATACTTTGGTATAAGAATCATAAAAAAGGTCTGCACCAATTCCAAAGTGAATGGCTCTAAAAACCGATCTATTTACCGAGAATGAAAGCGAAGCCGTTTGATAATGATTGGGTTCGAAAGACCTAGGTTGTTTGGATCCTACACTAGCAAAAATACTGAAATCATTTTTCTTTTCGTGTGTTTCAAAACTAGGGTTTAGTTTTTCTATTGGTTTTTTCAACAAATAAGTGAAACCCATTTCTCCAGTTATTAAATTCAAACCTCTATTTGGATCTCTAGTATTGGCATTGGAAAAATGGTCGAAAGAAAGACCAATATTCGAACTAATTTTTTCTGAAATTTGGTATTGACATCCCAATTTAAAAACAAAATGAACGTTAAAATGAGAGCCCACCGCTAAGTTCATGTAATTAGAATCTACATCGTATCTTTTGGTAAGATATCCTAGTCCAATTCCAACATGATTATATAAATCAAAATTCTTTTTATCTATGATTTTGAGTTTGAAAAAATAGTTGAGCGCTAATGCATTCCCGAAAACTTCTCGATTTCCAAGAGTAGTGTAATAGGCAGAAATACCATATTCTGGATAGTTATAAAATGCTTCCCAAGGATTTTTGCCGTAGGTTTCTTTTAAAAGGTTTATTTCAAAAGATTGTATAAAACTATTGGTAAGATAGGTGATGAAAGAATATTCAGGTAAACCATAACCAAAATGGTATGATGCAGAGAGTTTTAAATTATCTGAGAATTTTTCTTGAGAAAAAAAATGGTGAGAACAGAACAAAAATAAAATAATAGTAAGCATAACTTTATGTTTTCCATCCCAAAGTTTTATTTTAGATATAAAGTTCATATTCTAAACAAAAGTATAAAAGGAACTTTAATTAATGCATTGAAATAATATTTTTTATTCAGGAACTGTTTTGTTTCAATAATACTTATTATTTTAAGTAAACTACTGTCATTCCGACCGGAGTGGAGGAATCTCTTATTTTTATTATATCTTTAGTAGGATTGTGTTTACTCAAATTAGTTTTTAATCCTAATAGAATAGATTTCCATCAAAAAAAATCAGTTTGAACACTTTAAAAGCATCTAAAAATATAACTTTACAAAAAAAAAGTAAAACATTGAAACTTAAAAATCCAATAACTTTAGAAAAAGCAGCTGCTTTGCTCAATTGCGAATTTGTGGGAGCACCCGATCATTTGATCACAGGGCTCAATGAAATCCATGTAGTAGAACCTGGAGATGCCTTATTTGTGGATCATCCAAAATATTACGACAAAGCACTTCAAAGTAAAGCAACGACCATAATAATCGACAAAGAAGTTGCTTGTCCAGAAGGAAAAGGCCTTTTGGTGAGTAAAACACCTTTTGATGATTTTAATTTTTTGACAAGACAGTTTGCTCCTTTTCAAAAATGGACTGAAACTATAGGTGAAAATTTTGTTACAGGAAAGAATTCTATCGTGCATCCTAATGTCACCATAGGACATAATGTTTCGATTGGTGAGAATTGTATGATACACAGTGGTGTTGTTATATCAGACAATACCATAATGGGGAATAATGTAATTGTTCAAGCCAATTCAGTTATTGGTTCTAATGCTTTTTATTACAAGGCCAAACCAGAAGGTAGAGAAAGAATGCACACTTGTGGAAGAGTAATTTTGAAAGACAATGTTGAGATTGGAGCCATGTGCACCATTGATGCTGGAGTAACTGGAGATACGACCATAGGTAAAGGAACAAAAATTGACAATATGGTGCATATTGGTCACGATACTGTGGTAGGCGAAAATTGTTTGTTTGCTGCTCAAGTTGGAATTGCAGGTTGCGTAGTTATCGAAGATAATGTCACATTGTGGGGACAAGTAGGGGTGACCAGTGGAATCACGATTGGAGAAAAAGCGGTTGTTTCAGGTTGTGCAGGAGTGAGCAAAAGTTTGGATGGCGGAAAATTATATTTTGGAATTCCTGCAGAAGATGCAAGAGTAAAATACAAAGAATTAGCCGCACTGAGAAGTTTACCTAAAATAATTGAAAATTTATATTTATAAAGTGAGTACTGAAACTAAAATATTAGAAAAATTAGAATTAAAAGAGTTTAAATTAACTTCACTCCTCGAAGTAACTCGTGCAATTAATGATAATTTTAGTATCGAAAAGTTATTGAGTATTTATCAATATATTCTTAGAGACCAGTTAGGTATTTCTCGACTTTTGCTTTTCAACTACGATGACGAAAAATGGGTTTGTAGTTTGAAATTTGGCGCCAAAAGTCAATCCAAAAAAATAAAAGTTGAAAAAGATTTAGCACACATCAAAGACATTACAGTAATTGAGTCTTCATCTCAAGAATCATTAAATTCATTTGATATTGTAATTCCTGTTTATCACAAAAATAAAGCATTAGCGTACTTACTTTTAGGAGATTTACATGAGGATAGATTACAAATAAGTCCCACCATTACGCACATGCCTTTTATTCAAACTTTAACCAACATTATTATTGTTGCAATTGAAAATAAAAGGTTTGCCAACAAAAGTTTGGATCAAGAAAGAACCAATAAAGAATTGGAGTTGGCAAGAGAAATGCAAAAAATGTTGTTTCCGTCTCAATTGCCCAAAAATAACAGATTGGAAGTTGCCGCACATTATGAATCCAAACATTTAGTTGGAGGAGATTATTACGACTTTATCCAATTGAATAATGAAGAATATGTAATGTGCATTGCTGATGTAAGTGGAAAAGGAATGGGAGCAGCAATTGTAATGAGTAATTTTCAAGCCAATTTGAGAGCGATTATAAAATACAATCATCAAAACCTAACGATGCAGGAATTGGTGAAATTGCTAAATCAGAGTGTGAATGAATCTGTAAAAGGTGAAAAATTCATTACATTCTTTATAGCTTATTACAATAGCACAAAAAGAATTCTGAAATACATCAATGCTGGACATAATTATCCAGTATTTACAGATGGTATAAATGCAAAATTCTTAAACAAAGGATGCGTTGGTTTGGGCATGTTTGAAGAAATTCCAAACATAGAAATGGAAGAAATTGAAGTTAGAAAAAATGAGACCTTGCTTTGTTACACGGATGGTTTGGTGGAGTTAGAAAACGAAGATGACGAAGCATTCGAAGATGAAAGATTAGTAGCACTCATTCACGAAAAATTTCATTTAGGAATGGAAGAATTAAATGCTTTAATTTTTAGGGAACTAAAAATTTTTAAAGGTAAAAGAGATTATTTGGATGATACAGCTATTCTCAGTTGTAGATTTTTTGGATAATTTGTGTTAAATTATCAAAGAAAAAGAATACATTTACGAAAACATTAATGGATAATAACAAAAATAATCTTTTTAAGAACTTTAAAAAAGACTTTCCGGCAAGTATTGTAGTATATTTGGTCGCGCTACCGCTTTGTCTAGGAGTAGGGCTTGCCTCTACAGGAAGTCCTGATTTAATTTTTTCAGGAATAATTGCAGGTGTAGTTGGTGGAATTGTAGTAGGTTTTTTGAGTGGCTCCTCATTAGGTGTTTCTGGACCTGCTGCAGGTTTGATTACCATTGTTTTAGGTGCTATTGCAACCTTAGGGTCTTTTGAAT
>CAWUIK010000103.1:0-8437 GCA_963922585.1 uncultured Flavobacteriales bacterium
CAATTCCAAGAACATTACAATTTAGTTTGATGAACGCAAGAGATTTGACAGTTATCAAAACGCCACCACCGAATCGTTATCCAATAGATACGATCATTCAATCCTACAGTGAAGAAACGATTAGAGATGCCATTCAATATGAAGTACAAAGAGGTGGACAAGTTTATTTTGTAAATAACAGGGTACAAAACATCAAAGAAGTTGCAGGAATGATTTCGCGAATATGTCCAGATGTGAGAGTTGCCATTGGTCACGGACAAATGGAGGGAAATAAACTTGAGGCTGTAATCATGGATTTTATGGAAGGAATGTATGATGTTTTGGTAGCCACTACTATTATCGAAGCAGGAATTGACATTGCAAATGCCAATACTATAATTATCAATAATGCACATCAATTTGGGTTGAGTGATTTGCACCAATTAAGAGGAAGAGTAGGTCGTAGCAACAAAAAAGCATTTGCATATATGTTTACTCCGCCAGTTTCGTTACTCACTCCTGAAGCGCGAAAAAGGATGAATGCCATTGCTCAGTTTTCAGATTTGGGCAGTGGATTTAATATTGCGATGCGCGATTTAGACATTAGAGGAGCAGGAGATTTATTGGGAGGAAACCAAAGTGGATTTATCAGTGAAATTGGTTTTGATACCTATCAAAAAATATTGGACGAAGCGATTCAAGAATTAAAAGAAACAGACTTTAAAGAATTGTTTAAAGACGAAATTGCTAACAGACCTTTCTTGGACGAATGTAGTTTGGAAACAGATTTGAACCTTGTTATTCCAGACGATTATGTAAATGACGTGACAGAAAGATTGAGTTTATACACAGAATTAGACGGTGTGAAATCGGAAGAAGAATTAACCTTATTCAAGGCAAAACTTAAAGACCGATTTGGCGATATTCCTAGAGAAGCAGAAGCATTGCTTTTGGCAATAAAATTAAGATGGATGGCAAAAGATATCGGTTTTGAAAAGTTGGTTTTGAAGCGAAACATTTTGATAGGAACATTTGTGTCTAATCAAAATTCAAATTATTACCAATCGGATAAATTTACTAAAGTTTTGGAATACATCAAATTTAACCACAATAAAGCAGATATGGCTGAGAAGAATGATAAGTTAAGAATGCGATTTGAAAATGTAAATAACATCAAACAAGCGTACGACCTTTTGAGTGAGATTGTTTAAAACACATTTTACTTTGGCAAATACTTCAACAAGTTTGGATCAGTTTCTTTTCCTCTCAATGTTTCTAATTTTTTACTAATCTCTTGAGATTTTGAAATACAAAAGTTCTTGTCTTTTTCCAATTGTGCAACTTTCATAGAGATATCTCCGCCTTCTTTTTCCAAACTAGCAATATCGTTGTTGATTTCGTTTACTCTTTTGTCAAAATGAGATTGTAATCCAGAAAGTAATTGATATCCTGCTAATCTGGCAAACCAAATTCCATCACTTTCAATAACGTTTTCAAATACGGGAACTCCTTTTGCAGTTACTGCATCTTTTTGATTCATCAAATACTTAAAGTAAGAAGATAAGAATGAATATTGATTAAATCCATTGAACTCATTAATATTTTCAGTAAAGAAATCATGGTATGTTTCATCACCATAATCTGCATACACATTAGCCACTGCTAATTGTACTGAACTGCTTTCTTCTTTTTCATATTCTTTAGTTCTTTTGAGGGCATCTTTTCCATTTAATGTTGCGTATGCATTTATGGTTGCACCCAAAACACTATATGAAGAATCTTTGAATGTTTTTTCTAAAATTGGATTCAAATAAGCAGCATCTTGAAAGTTTTTTGACAATACATCAATAGATTTTTTTCTCACTTTTGGGTGAATATCTGATGTAGCCATTTTTGAAATTATAGGTTTTAGGCTTTCTTTATCTTTGTTTAATGCACCTTTTAATGATTTCAATGCCATCAATCTTACATCGTAAAATTCATGATTTAAAGCTTTTTGAATCGCTGCAATAGCATCAGGATTAGAACTTTTTTCTAATTTATCGAAAGCTTCTTTTTTATCTAGCCAAAGTGGAGCATTATTCAATTGATAAATCCACTGCTCAATAGATTTGTTGTCTTTCTTTAACCATAATGTTGTTTTGGTAGCATCTACATTTACCAAATCTGGCGCTTGATTTAATTTAAAAGTAAAATCGTTCAATTCATTTTTTACCCATACATTTTCTGTTCTAACACTTCCATTAGTGTAAATATCTATTTGAATCGGCAATTGGTATAAAGGCCATTTTTCAAAATCTTGTGTTTGAGTAACTGAAACAGTCAATTCTTTGGTTGTTTCATCATATTTTTGGTCTGTCGTCACCATTGGGTGTCCGCTTGCCAAAAACCATTGATTGAAAAACCAGTTTAAATCTTGTCCGCTTGCTTTTTCAAATTGCATTCTCAACTCATGAATTTCTGTGGCTTTGAAAGCGTTTTCAGTTAGGTAGTTTTTTAAAGCTTCAAAGAAAATTTCATCCCCTAAATGAGTTCTTAACATATGTAAAATTCTACCACCTTTGTTGTAAGAGTGACCGTCAAACATATCTTCTCTGCTAGCATAATCAAAACGAATCATATCTACATGTCCGCCTTGTTGTGCAGAAAGAAAGTAACCATCCATTTCGCTAAAAGCATTCATATCTGCTTCCATCCTTCCATGCTCGAATTCATCCCAAAGAAACTGACTGTAGTTGGCAAAAGATTCGTTCAAAGGCAAATTTGCCCAACTTTCACAAGTTACCAAATCTCCAAACCAATGATGGAACAATTCGTGAGCAATAATTGATTCATTATTATCGTCTATCAATTCTCTTTTGGTTTGATACAGAAATTCACCATGCAAAGTTGCTGTTGTATTTTCCATAGCTCCAGAGACGTAATCTCTTCCTACTATTTGACTATATTTGGCCCAAGGATACTCAACTCCTAATAAATCTGAAAAATACTGCAACATTTTGGGTGTTTTACCAAAGATATCTCTTGCGTAAGGTTCAAATTCTTTTTCTACATAATAACTTACCTCTATCTCAGAGCCATCTTTTTTCTTCCAAGAATCTTTTACAATAGCATATTCTCCAATACCCATCATAAAAAGGTATGGAGCATGAGGCAAGTCCATTTTCCAATAATCAGTTCTTGTGCCATCATTATTTTGTTTGGATTCAACTAATAATCCATTAGAAAGTGTTTGGAATTTATCTTGAACTGTAATATAAATTTCTTGTGTTGTTTTTTCGTTGGGTGAATCTATTGTTGGAAACCAAGTACTACTTGATTCTGTTTCTCCTTGTGTCCATATTTCTAGGTGTTTTTTAGGGTTACTTCCATCATGATTGATGAAATACAAACCTTTTGCTTCTGCAATGGCGCTACTTCCCATTTGTTCAACTTTTTCGGGATTGGCAGTATATTCAATAAATACTTTATATTCTTCACCTCTTACCATGGTTTTGGGAAGTTTAATTCTCAATTTCCATCCATCATATTTGTAATCCAATTTTTGATTGGTTTCATTTTCAAATTTAACGGCATGAATGTCCATTGCTTTAGCATCCAATATCAAACTATCCGTAGGATAAGCATAGGGCTTGAATGTAAGGGTTGCTTTTCCATTAAGTTGCTTTTCTAACCAATTAAAACTCACCTTAAGTTGGGTATGAATCAAATCATTTTCAATTGTATTAGAGGGATTGTAAACGGGCTGTGTTTTTGGAAGTTTAGCTTCTGCTGTAGTAACTTCTGTATTTTGATTGTTTGATGCATCTGTTTGATCAACGTTTTTCTTTACAATACAACTTGATAGGAAAATCGAAGTAATTATGATGGTAATTATTTTTTTGTTCATTTTTAATTATAAATTTGTAAAATCAATCACAAAGATATTACAAAGTTTAGATTAAACTATCGAATTTGGATTGATGGTAAAATACATTTATTATGAGAATAAATTCAACTATTTATGGCAATTTAAAATTGTCTTACGAAGCATATGAAAGAAATCCTTTGAAAGGAAATTTTGATGGTAAAGAAGTCAATGTAAAAATTGTTTCTAAATACAATGATAATGATTATTTAGTAGAACAAGATGGAAAGAAATATACCGTTAAACTTTTAAAAATTGATACGGATTTAAAACAATTGACATTCAAAATCAATGGTGATATTCTTGAAATTACTCAAGAAGACGAGTACGATATGTTGTTGAAGTCTCTTGGGATGGGAGCAGGAGCAGTTAAGAAAGTTAACGATATGAAAGCACCTATGCCAGGGGTTGTTATTGATGTGAAAATTTCCGTAGGTCAGGAAGTAAAAAAAGATGATGGGTTAGTAGTTTTGGAAGCTATGAAAATGGAAAACTTACTCAAATCTCCCATAGACGGTATTATCAAAAGTATTGAGATTGCTAAAGGTGATACTGTAGAGAAAAATAAGGTTTTGGTGAATTTTGAGTAGTTATTAGAGTATTGCTTTCACACCTTTTTCAAAGGTGAAAACATTTATTACCCAAAAACCTCATTAATAATATCGCTGTACATAGCAAATGATGCCATGCACCATATTTTAAGTTGATGATATTCATCTTTAGCAATCCATTTAGTTGCTTTTTTGAGTTCTTTTTGAAATAATGCTTTATCAAAACTTACATTTCTCAAAACATTCTTTGTCATTTCTAACATAATACATATATTTTATTCGCCTAAGCGACATTAATAATCGATGAATGATTTGTAAAAATAGACAAACTGTTTTAAGTTTCAAAATCTATTTATTAACAATTCATTAACAAAACTTAGGCACGTGAAAAAAGATTGTATAAACTATGTTAAGAAATGTGAAAAGCGTTTTAGTCTTCTAATTCTGTTTTTACGACTTGGAGAATTTCATAGTTATTTCTATCTGAAATTACCGTAATGATGGAAATGTTATCAACTTTATAAGTTGTGTCTTGAGAAGCATCTTTCATTTCATAACTAAAGTTATTGTATAGCTTTGTGCCACTTGTTGCTCCTCCTGTAATAATTGGAGTGCCCCAAGTTCCATTAATATTGTCAGATAGTACAGCATGGTGTTCATAGTCATATATAGTAACACCACCAACATCTTTTTGAGGTGCAATTACTTTGTCTCTTGTAAGAAAAGAAATAATGCTGTAGTCTCCAGAAACATCATTCAAAACTTCACATTCTGTGTGTAAAAACAAACCTCTAGTTTCTTCAAAATAATTATACTTCACTTGAATATTAAAATCAGGTGCTTTTGCAAGTTCAGCATTTACTTTTTGATCCCAATCTGAAACAAAAAGATAGTAATTTCCACTAGTTATCGTTCTGTTTACTGTTCCAGAAGGGTTAAATGCTATAGTCATAGCATTTGCATATTCATCTCCAGCTTCTGTTCTGTGATCTAAAGGAAGTGAGGGTGGGGAAGGTACTTGAAAACCACTACTTGTACTAGCATGTACAGAAATTACAACTACTTTTCCACCATTAGCATCTTCAATGTTTTTAGCTACTACAGCAGCAGATGGACAGTTAGTACATGTATGACCAGTGTAATCTTCTAAAAGTACAAACCTATTTTGATTAGAGTTTTGAGACCATACAGGCCATGGGTAAGAAGTAGTATCAGTGTCTGGGTATAAAGACCAGTTGAGTGAAGGGTTGTTGTTGACAACAGGATTTTCAATTCTATCACAAGAAATTGATATCAATGCAAAAAGGGTGAAAATTAATATATATTTCATATAATTATTATTTAAAAGGATGAAGTAATTGTAAAAGTTAAACCATTAGAAGCTGGCACCAAACGACAAACTCCTCCCACACAAAATACCCCTGCTCTTTGTCTTCCGTAACCTACTGAAAATCTGTGCGGACCTTTTATATATCCAGCAGAAGCCATAATATAATGAACTCTTTTTTCTTCAATTGAGTTACCATAGTTGTATTGATCTAATATAGCTACAAACCAATGAGGGCTGTAAGTATACTCTATTAAGCCATAAGCCCAATTTCCTTGATCTTGTTTTGTCCAAAGATTTTGTGCCTCAAATCTAAGCGTATTTTTTTCGTTAATTTTCCATGTAAAATCAACAATAGCAATATCAGCAAAAATTAGTTCTTTACTTTCAGTCACTTCAACAGTTCTGTCATCAAAAACAAAATTTAAGTACTGAAGTTTTAATTTTAATTTTTTATTTATTTTTTTTGAAATACTTACGTTAATATCTTGGAAAAACATACTGTCTGAAAGGTTGAATAATTTGGTTTCGTAACTCTTTCTAGATGTTGAATCATCATTAAGAAAGGTGCGCTCTGGAGCATAAGCAGTAGCATAGTTTATGCCTATATCCCAACCATATTTACCACCTAATTTAGTTTTTTTGGGAATTTTGTACAATACATCTGCTTGAAAAGCAATTTCGCCTCTGAAATTGGGGGCATAAGGATATAAGGTTCCTGCCAAGGCATAAAAATGTTGAGTTGAAAGTGCCGGCATAAATCCAATCATAAGTTCTGTAGGTTGAACAGTAGAGTTGGTACTTCTCCATAGCATATTGTCCATGTGCTTTGCATTCAAATCTACAGAAAATCCTTTTTGAGAATAACCAAGATTAAGCAAAACTCCTTCTCCATTTTTGTAAATATAATTAAAATCTTCAAAGTTGGGGTCTGCATAAGGGTCGTTTTCTTTGTAAATATACTCTCCAAAAAACCTAAATTTTTCATATCTAGCAGCTATCCTTCCTCCATAAGCTCCAACATTTTTAGGTAGAATAAAGTCAGGAGTTTTGTTGTCATCATTAAACTTACTTACAAAACTTCCGCCAATAGTTACCTGAAGTTTGCTATTCAAAAGTGTGCTGTCGAATAATTCATTGATATTAATTTCTCCGTCAAACCCTCTTACAATGCCATTTCCATTATTTAAACCATCATTGAAAGTATGTCTTTGTTTACCAATCAACCCTTTCAAGTAAATACCTTTATAAGGATTGTATTTTACTTTAAGCCCATCCATAGCATTATCTATCCCAAGGTCTCTAGATTCCCATATTCTCAAAATCATTCCACTTCCAAACTGGTCATAAAAGTTTCCAACAGTTACATCTAGTCCATCTTGATTCCAGTTGGCATATCGATATCCCAAACCACTTCCGTTGAACCCTTGTGGATATCCCTCCAAAGGATTTAGATAGGATTCTAATCTTACTCCAGCAGAAAAGTTTCCTTTGTTGAAATTTAAGTTTGCAAATGAATTTGCACCTAAGCGATGATCTGGATAGGCGCTGTTAATGATTGTATCTTCATTATACAATTGTATAGTTGTTGCAAAGTTACCAGATATTACTCCTTCATTATTTTGAGCAATAAACACTTGAACTGTTAAAAGAGTAAGTGTTAAAGAGATTAAACTATTTTTGATAGACATTAAGGTTAAAAGTTGAAAGTTAAAGGTTGAAAGTTTATTTTTTGCTTAATTTAATCAATTCAGCATATAATTTTTTTTCATCACCAGGAGCGTAGTTGTTATGGTCCCATACAATTTTTCCATTACCATCTAATAGGAAAGTATGAGGAACATTATTTACATTCATGGCTCTTTTTAAGTCTCCGTTAGGATCTAATAGCACCATATAATCCCAAGCCTGTTGATTAACGTATGGCTCCACTCGTCCAGTACTTCTTGCATCATCAATGGAAACAGCAACTAATTTAACTCCAGTTTCATCCACCCAATCATCATATAATTCTGCCATAGCATTAAGTTCTTCCTTACAAGGTTTACACCATGTAGCCCAAAAACTAATTATAATTGGTTTGCCATTATTGCTTAACTTTGAAATGTCAACAGTTTTTCCATCCATATCTTTGATAGAAACATTTTTAGGAAGTTGGCTGAAAGCAACAGTGCTGAATAAGAATAAAGTAAAAATCGTTGTAAATAAATTTTTCATAATTTCGTTTTTTAAAGTTTAGAAATACTTTTACAAAGTTTAGACCAATATATAGACCTAAAGAATTTCTACTACAAATTTAGTAAAATTGTAAAGTTCAATTTTGATTTTTTTTGTTTATTATTGGAATTCCAAATCTTGAATTTAAAATTATAGGATTCCAATTCTAATATAATTTGAAGGTTACCTATTCGTTATTTTCTTCTTAAATTTGAAGCATCAAACTTAAATAATTTACATTATGAAAAAAATCTTACCATTATTTGGTATGCTTGCATTAAGTGGATCTGCTCTTGCACAGCTCCCAGTAAGCACTGCCGTTGAAAACAAAAAAGTAATTCTTGAAGAATTTACTGGAATATATTGTACCTTTTGTCCTGATGGCCACAAAAGAGCTCAGCAACTCGCTGACAACAATCCTGGAAATGTAATTTTAGTAAACATCCACGCTGGAAG
>CAWUIK010000104.1:0-8357 GCA_963922585.1 uncultured Flavobacteriales bacterium
TATTATCATTTTGTCTTAAAAGATAAAATGCACATAGTGTTTGATTTCATTCAAAAAGAAATTGGTGAAGTTGGAGGTCGTTCTTTTGTGGATTCTGCTCCCATTCTAGATAAATATTGGGCAAAAAAATCTGGATTAGGCTGGATTGGAAAAAACGCAAATTTGATTACCAAAGAGAATGGCTCCTATTTTTTTATTGCAGAAATGCTTTTAGACATAGAATTGGAATACAATGAAAATCCTATCAAAGATTATTGTGGAACTTGCACACAATGCATTGACGCTTGCCCAACAGGAGCCATTATTCAACCTTATGTCGTGGATGGAAGTAAATGTATATCTTACTTTACCATTGAATTGAAAGATGCTATACCACAAGAAATGAAAGGTAAATTCGAAAACTGGATGTTTGGTTGCGATATCTGCCAAGAAGTTTGTCCATGGAATCGCTTTTCATTGATGCATCAAGAACCAAGATTTGAACCCCAAAAAACACTTTTGGAAATGACTCGAAGTGATTGGAAACAATTAACTCAGGAGCAATTTTCCAAACTATTCAAAGGGTCTGCAGTAAAAAGAACAAAATATTCTGGGCTGATGAGAAATATTGAATTTTTGGATGATTAAGAATTCCCCTTTATATTCGTAATCATATCTTCTGTCATTTTGGCTAAATCAAATTCCATGTTCCATCCCCAATCTTGTTGTGCAGGCTGGTCATTTATAGAATTAGGCCAAGAAGCGGCAATTTTGTTTCTAAAATCTAATTCATATGTTATTTCAAAATCTGGAATATGTTTTTTGATTTCGTTGGCTATCATTGAAGGTGTAAAAGAAATACCTCCTAAATTATAACTATTGCGAATTTTTATTTGATCAGAGGGGGCTTCCATCAATTCTATTGTTGCTCTAATAGCATCTGGCATATACATCATAGGAAGTGCCATATCTTTGTCCAAAAAACAAGTATATTCTTTTTTTTCTAATGCTTGGTGAAAAATATCTACGGCATAATCCGTTGTACCTCCTCCTGGCGCTGATTTGTAACCTATCAACCCAGGGTATCTTATACTTCTCACATCAACGCCATAATTATTGTGGTAATATTCACACCATTGTTCACCTGCCAATTTGCTAATGCCATAAACCGTTGTCGGCTGCATAATGGTTACTTGTGGTGTATTGTCTTGTGGTGTAGTAGTTCCAAAAACAGCAATAGAACTAGGCCAAAAAATAGAATCAATCACTTTGTCTTTTGCTAAATCCAAAACATTGAAAAGTCCATCCATGTTTAATTTCCAAGCAAAAGAAGGATTTTTCTCGGCAGTAGCAGACAACAAAGCCGCTAATAGGTAAATTTGTTTTATATTATGTTTTTTTACAATATTTAAAAGTGCTTCTTTATCCAAAACATCCAGAGATTCAAAAATCATATTTCTGAAAACTTCATTGTCTGAAACTCTTACATCGCTTGCAATTACATTTTCTTTTCCATGTTTCTCTACCAATGCCATGCAAAGTTCAGTTCCAATTTGCCCTGTTGCTCCTATTATTAAAATTCTATTTGTCATATTCTTTGAAATGTAATTTTTACGCTTTTCTAATTTTCCAGAAGAACAAATTTATTCATATTCTTGATATAAAAAATCATTATAGGGAAATCTTGTAATATGAATTTCTTTGACAGCATCAAAAACCATTGACTTAAGTTCATCGTAATTCGTTTTTTCAATGGCAGAAATAAAAATGCATTTATTATTCAATTTGGACATCCATGTTTTTTTGAGTTCTTCTATGCCTGGTTTGGAATGTATTCCATCTTCAAAACCTCCACTAGATTGGTAAGCATCAATTTTATTGAAAACTATTATAGTTGGCTTATCAGCAGCACCTATATCTGCAATGGTTTCATTTACTGTGTTGTAATGATCTTCGAATGAAGCATGAGACAAATCCACTACATGTAGCAAAAGATCCGCTTCTCTTACCTCATCAAGTGTAGATTTGAAAGATTCAACCAATTGATGAGGGAGTTTTCTGATGAAACCCACAGTATCTGAAAGCAAAAAAGGAATGTTTTGCATTACTACTTTTCTCACTGTGGTATCCAAAGTTGCAAAAAGTTTATCTTCAGCAAAAACTTCCGATTTACTGATGAGATTCATCAAAGTAGATTTACCAACATTGGTATAACCCACTAATGCCACTCTCACCATTTTACCTCTATTTCCTCTTTGAACTGCCTTTTGTTTATCAATTTTGTCTAACTTTTCTTTCAGACGTATAATTTTATCTTTGATGATTCTTCTATCCGTTTCGATTTGCGTTTCCCCAGGACCACGCATTCCAATTCCTCCTTTTTGACGCTCAAGGTGCGTCCAAAGTCTTGTGAGTCGCGGCAATAAATATTGATATTGTGCCAATTCTACTTGTGTTTTGGCATCAGCAGACCGAGCTCTACTTGCAAAAATATCTAAAATCAAACTACTTCTATCTAAAATCTTGACATTGAGTGTTCTTTCAATATTTCTAATTTGTGTCGGTGACAAATCATCGTCAAAAATGGCCATGTCAATGTCATTTTCTTTGATAAAAGCATCAATTTCTTCTAACTTACCTTTACCAACAAATGTTGCGACATGTGGAATCTGTAATTTTTGAGTAAATCGTTTTACTGTTTCTGCTCCTGATGTTTCTGCTAAAAATGCCAGTTCATCTAAATATTCGTGCGTTTGTTCCTCTGTAACATCACCAGTTATTAATCCGATAATAACAGCAGTTTCTTTTATTTTTTTGGTTGATATAGGTTCACCCATATAATATTATCGATTTTTATACAAAGTAAGTGATTTTTGAGTGTCACTCCATCAGATTTCATCCCTTTTCAAGAATTTTTCTTTTTTTTGTAATCAATTCTATAAATTTTATATATTTGCACCCCCTTAAAGTGAATGGCGCGGTAGCTCAGTTGGTTAGAGCGCAGGATTCATAACCCTGAGGTCGAGAGTTCAAATCTCTCTCGCGCCACTAAAGCCTGAGTCATTAGACTTAGGCTTTTTTTATTTTAAAAAAGGTAATAGAACTCTTATCATCCTAGGAAATCTTGGTTCTCAGTATAATTTAACTTTTTGAAAAATATGTTTACGGTATATGTTTTATATAGTGTTGTTCATAATAAAATCTATATTGGTTTTACCAGTAATTTATCTCAAAGACTACTTTCTCACAATGAATTAGGAACAAAAGGCTATACATTAAAATATAGACCTTGGGAACTATTATTTAAAGAAGAATTTCCAACAAAAAAAGAAGCGTTGAAACGAGAAAAGGCATTGAAATCAGGAAAAGGAAGGGAACACATTTGGAATATAATTAACGAAAAAAAGTAGATTAAGCAGGATTCATATCAGCCTCAGGCTGACGAGAGTTCAAATCTCTCTCGCGCAACAATATCTAAAGCCAAATTTACTTGTTAAGTTTGGCTTTTTTTATTTAAAAAATAAACTTGAAAACTAATAGTCTTAAAATCTAGTTTTGTCATTTAATTGATCAAGAAAGCACAACAAAATACTTTATTCAGATAATTTATTTACTTGAAATGTGCTTTCCTATTAAATTTCATAATATTTTAAAGTATAAATATTATCTTCGCATTCTTATATTTTTATTAAATGAGTAAATTGCACATGGTTGACCTAGTGGGTCAATACAACAAAATCCAAAAAGAAGTTGATGAAGCAGTCATCAATGTAATCCGTTCATCAGCATTTATAAATGGTCCCGAGGTAAAGTCTTTTCAGACTGAATTGGAAGATTATTTACAAGTAAAACACGTAATTCCTTGTGCCAATGGTACGGACGCTCTTCAAATAGCCATGATGGCGCTCGATCTTCAACCCGGAGATGAAGTTATTACTGCTTGTTTCACATATGTTGCAACGGCAGAAGTAATTGCACTTTTAAAATTAAACCCTATTTTAGTTGATGTAAATCCTGATTCATTTGACATCGATGTGGAACACATTAAAAAAGTAATTACACCTAAAACAAAAGCAATAGTACCAGTTCATTTATTCGGTCAATGTGCCAATATGGATGCTATTATGGAAATTGCTAAAGAACATAATTTATATGTAATTGAGGATACTGCTCAAGCAATTGGAGCTACATACACATCAAAAGATGGATCCGTTAAAAAAGCAGGAACTATTGGAACAATAGGCTGCACTTCTTTTTTTCCTTCCAAAAACTTAGGTTGTTTTGGAGATGGCGGAGCTATTTTTTGTCAAGATGATGAATTGGCTGCTAAAATAAGAATGATTGCAAATCACGGACAAAGTTTGCAATATGTTCACAATACAGTAGGTGTAAATAGTAGGTTAGACTCTATTCAAGCAGCAGTTTTGAGGATTAAATTAAGACACCTAGATGAATATAATGCAGCAAGACTAGAAGCTGCGATTTACTATTCTGAACAATTGGCAGAAGTGAAAGAATTGGTTACACCTAAGATTTCTGAACAATCTACTCATGTTTTTCACCAATATACATTAAAATGTAACGGAATTGATAGAGATAAGTTAAGACAATTTTTGTTAGACAAAGAAATTCCTTGCATGATTTACTACCCTATTCCTTTACATTATCAAGATGCATATAAACAAGAGAATGCAAATGACGAAGATTTCAAGGTTACCTTAGATTTGTGCAAAAATGTAATTTCACTTCCTATTCATACTGAAATGACAAAGGAATCTCAAGATATTATTATTAACCGAATTAAAGAATTCTTTAAAAATTAAAAATATGAAAATAGCAGTAGTTGGAACTGGATATGTAGGTTTGGTGACAGGAACTTGTTTTGCTGAAACTGGAAATACAGTAATCTGTGTGGACATAGACCAAGAAAAAGTAGCCAAAATGAAAGCGGGGATCGTTCCTATTTATGAACCTCATTTAGATCAATTATTTGAAAGAAATATCAAACAAAATAGACTTTCTTTTACAACAAATTTAGAAGATGCAGTAGAAGATGCTGAAATTATCTTTTTGGCATTACCCACACCTCCAGGAGAAGATGGATCTGCTGATTTGTCCTATATTTTAGGTGTTGCTGAGCAGTTGGGTAAAATGATTAAAAACTACAAGGTTATCGTTGATAAAAGTACTGTTCCAGTAGGAACTGCTGAAAAAGTACATGAAGTTGTAGCCAAAAATGCAACTGTTGACTTTGATATTGTATCTAATCCTGAATTTCTTAGAGAAGGTTTTGCTGTTGATGATTTCTTAAAACCAGATAGAGTTGTGATTGGAACTGAATCTGCAAAAGCAAGAAAAGTGATGGAAGAGTTATACAAACCTTTTGTTAGACAAGGAAATCCAATCATATTTATGGATGAAAAGTCTGCCGAATTAACTAAATATGCTGCCAATTCTTTTTTAGCAACAAAAATTACTTTCATGAATGAAATCGCCAACTATTGCGAATTGATTGGCGCAAATGTAGATGATGTGAGAAGAGGAATGGGAACCGATACAAGAATTGGAAATAGATTCCTTTTCCCAGGAATTGGATATGGAGGAAGTTGCTTTCCTAAAGACGTTCAAGCATTAGCTAAATCCGGAAAAGAAGCAGGGTATAGTTTTTCAATTATCGATTCTGTAATGGATGTCAACCACAAGCAAAAATTTGTACTAGCAGAAAAAGTAAAAGCCTACTATGGTAATGACTTAAAAGGTAAAAGATTTGCACTTTGGGGATTAGCTTTTAAGCCAGATACTGATGATATTAGAGAAGCGCCCGCTTTGTATATGATTGATGAATTGGTAAAAGCAGGAGCAGAAATCGTTGCTTATGACCCAGAGGCTATGCCAAATGTTAAAGGCGTGATTGGAGATAAAATTCAATATGTAGAAAACTCTTATGATGCACTAAAAGATGCAGACGCTTTACTTATAGCAACTGAATGGCAAGTTTTTAGAACGCCCGATTTCAAAAGAATTGAAACAGAGCTTAAAGAAAAGGTAATCTTTGATGGCAGAAACTTATACGACTTAATGGACATGAGAAATAAAGGCTTCTACTACAGTAGTATTGGTAGAGAAACTGTTAAAAAGTAAATTTAAACAATGAAAAGAGTACTCATCACAGGAGCAGCAGGTTTTTTAGGCTCACACCTTTGCGACAGATTTATTAAAGAAGGTTTCTATGTAATTGGAATGGATAATTTGATTACTGGAAGGCTTGAAAACATTGAACACTTATTTGGAAAAGAAAATTTTCACTTTGTAAATCACGATGTTTCAAACTTTGTTCATGTTCCTGGTGAATTACATTATGTTCTGCATTTTGCATCTCCAGCAAGTCCTATAGATTACTTAAAAATACCTATTCAAACGCTTAAAGTTGGTTCTTTAGGCACGCACAATCTTTTGGGTCTTGCCAAAGCTAAAGGAGCAAGAATGATAATCGCCAGCACATCTGAAGTATATGGAGATCCATTGGTGCATCCTCAAACTGAAGAATATTGGGGAAATGTAAATCCTGTTGGACCAAGAGGAGTATATGATGAAGCAAAGCGTTTTCAAGAAGCCATAACAATGGCGTATCATAGATATCATGGTGTAGAAACAAGAATTGTAAGAATTTTTAACACATACGGACCTCGTATGCGATTAAATGATGGTCGTGTATTACCTGCATTTATTGGACAAGCTTTAAGAGGTGAGGACCTAACTGTTTTTGGTGATGGTTCACAAACTCGTTCTTTTTGCTACGTAGATGATTTAGTAGAAGGCATATTTAGATTGCTAATGTCTGATTATGCTGAGCCAGTAAATATAGGAAATCCCGATGAAATTACTATAAGTCAGTTTGCAGAAGAAATTATAAAACTAACTGGAACTACTCAAAAAGTAATTTATAAAGATTTACCTCAAGATGATCCTATGCAAAGACAACCAAATATTGACAAGGCAAAAGCAATCCTTGGTTGGGAACCAAAAGTTTCACGAGCTGAAGGGTTAAAAATTACTTACGAATATTTCAAGTCTCTTTCTGAAGAAGAACTTTATAAAAAAGAACATAATAATTTTGATAAATACATATTAAAGTAATGGGTGAATATTTCGCACATAATACTGCCGTTATTGATGACAATTGCAAAATTGGTTCAGGAACAAAAATTTGGCATTTTTCTCATGTTATGAGTAATTGCATTTTAGGAGAAAACTGTAATTTAGGTCAAAATGTCGTTGTATCTCCTGATGTTGTTTTAGGTAAAAATGTTAAAGTTCAAAACAATGTTTCGATATATACTGGTGTTGTTTGTGAGGATGATGTTTTTCTTGGTCCTTCAATGGTTTTTACCAATGTTATTAATCCAAGAAGTGCAGTGAATCGAAGAGGAGAATACGCAACTACATATGTCAGAAAAGGAGCTTCTATAGGAGCTAACGCTACTATTGTTTGTGGTAATGAAATAGGTCAATATGCTTTAATTGGAGCAGGCTGTGTTGTCACAAAACCAGTAAAGCCATACGCTCTAGTAGTAGGTAATCCCAGTAAACAAATAGGGTGGGTTAGTGAATATGGACATCGATTGAATTTTGATGAAAAAGGTTTTGCTATTTGTGATGAAAGCAAACAAGAATATAAATTAGAAAACGAACAAGTAATTCGAATAAAATAATGAGTGAAAAAATCAAATTTGCAGTTGTTGGATGCGGGCATATAGGTAAACGTCACGCAGAGATGGTTATGCGAAATGAAGAAGCAGAGTTAGTTGGACTTTGTGATATAAAATCAAAAGAATCTTTAGGAATTGATGGTTTTAACGTTCCTTTTTTTAATTCTATCGATGAACTATTAAACAGTGGTCTTGATATTGATGTAATAAATGTTTGTACACCAAATGGTCTGCATTCTCATCAATCATCTTTAGCTCTCGACAAAGGATTTCACGTTGTAGTAGAAAAACCAATGGGATTATCCAAAGCAAAATGTGAAGATGTAATTTTCAAGGCTTTGAGAAGTAATAAAAGTGTATTTTGTGTAATGCAAAACAGATACTCTCCTCCTTCTGAATGGATCAAAAAGGTTGTTGAAAATAAAATTTTAGGGGATATCTTAATGGTTCAATTAAACTGTTATTGGAATCGTGATGAAAGATACTACAAAGAAGGTGGTTGGAAAGGAACTCCAGATTTAGATGGTGGCACATTGTTTACCCAATTTTCTCACTTTATTGACATAATGTATTGGCTTTTTGGAGATATTAAGAATATACAAGGAAAATTTGCAGACTTTACTCACAAAAAAAATACTGCTTTTGAAGATTCTGGTTTTGTTTCTTTTG
>CAWUIK010000105.1:0-8071 GCA_963922585.1 uncultured Flavobacteriales bacterium
GTGAAGGTTGAATTTCCTGTGCTTAATGAAGAAATAGACAGCTTAAGTGTTTCTAGAATTGGTGGGTATGTAGATCCAGTAAACAGAACTATAGATTTAGAAGTAAATCTTAAAAAACCGTTTTCTTCTAAGTATGTTCCCAATTTAATGGCGAATATTAAAGTGAGAGACAAAGTAGTTGAAAATGCACTGCTTCTTCCTACCAAAGTGATTCTGAAAGGAGCCAATCAAACTTCTCATGTTATGATTTTAAATGTAAGCTCTGAAAATTCTAATGACTCAGTACAACGTTACGAAGTACAAAAACGTGAAATTGAAATTGGAGATATGTATGACGGAAAAACGATAGTTACTAAAGGGCTTAAGGCTGGAGATATTGTTATCGATAGAGGGAGAGCTGATGTCAATGAAGGGAATATTGTTGAAATTTCGGAATTATAATTTACGTACTAAAATTAAGATACAATAATGAGTACAACAAAATTTGATAAAATCAAAGAATTTGCATTGTCAACTTTATCAGTAAGAAATAGGAAAACGGTATATTTAATAACGGTTATTATTTTATTGATGGGGGTAAGCGCTTATCAAAACATGAGTCGCGAGAGTTTTCCCGAACTTCAAATTCCGGAAGTATATGTCAATGTGCCGTATCCAGGAAATTCCCCTGAAATAGTTCGAGATAAGGTCATTAAACCTATCGAAAAGGAACTAAACAAAATCAAAGGTGTAGATAAAATTGAATCTACATCTATGCAAGATTTTGGGTTCATCATTGTGAAGTTTGATTTTGCAGTTTCTGTAAAAGAAGCCAAAGATTTAGTAGAATCTGCTGTAAATGATGCCAAAAGTGATAAAAATTTCGCACAAGATTTACCTTTTGAACCTACCATTAAAAAAATGGATTTTGGCGAAATGCCCATTTTAAACATCAATCTTTCAGGTGATTTCCCAGTTCAAACCTTAAAAGATAAAGCGGAATACCTAAAAGACAAATTAGAAGGCATCACCGCTGTAAGTGATGTGGACATTAGAGGGGTGCAAGATCAAAAATTAAAAATTGAAATTAAACAAGATATTGCAGAAAGCAAAGAAATTTCAGTCAATGATATTGAGCAAGCTATTCAGAATGAAAATATCAACCTAGGTGCAGGAAATCTAAAAATAGATGGAATTGACCACTTTGTAATGTTTGAAGGGAAATTTGAAACCTTAGATGAAATTAGAAACCTAGTGGTAAAACATGAAGCTCAAAAAGATGTTTACCTTTATGAGGTAGCAGATGTGTCTTTTGGAGATACTGATACGACCAGTTATGCGCGTCAGTCTGATAAGTCTGTGGTAATGATTGATGTTAAGAAAAGATCAGGAGCCAACATCATAGAAGCGATTGACGACATCAAAGAGGTGGTGAGACAAGCACAAGAAGATGGGAAATTGAATGGCATGGAGGTTAAATTAACCAATGACCAATCTACTCAAATTCGTTCTCAAGTATCCAACTTGGAGAATTCAATCATCTTTGGAGTTATCCTAGTGGTGGGTGTTTTACTTTTCTTTTTAGGACTTAGAAACGCTCTTTTTGTAGGGGTTGCAATTCCACTTTCTATGTTTATGAGTTTTATGCTCTTGCATGCAGCGGGAGTTACTTTGAATGTAATGGTACTATTTTCATTGGTACTAGCATTGGGAATGTTGGTAGACAATGGAATTGTGGTGGTTGAAAATATTTATCGTTTGATGGATGAAGGCATGGATGGTATTACTGCTGCCAAAAAAGGAGTAGGGGAGGTCGCTTGGCCAATTATTGCATCCACAGCTACAACTTTGGCTGCCTTTGTTCCATTGGCTTTGTGGCCTGGGATTATGGGTGAGTTCATGCAGTATCTACCTATCACATTAATGATAGTATTAGGTTCTTCATTGTTTGTAGCATTAGTTATTAATCCTGTACTCACAGCAATGTTGATGAAAGTAAATGAGGGGCAACCCAAAAGAAAATTTACTTTTATACTAACAGGTATCTCCGTAGTATTAGGAATTTTGTTTTACGGTGGTGGTTCTATCGGTATGGGCAACTTGATGATTGTTTTTGGATTGCTTGTGTTGTTAAATACATTTGTATTGTATCCTTTGGGACAAAAATTTCAAAATATCTTTTTACCTAAATTAGAGAATGCTTACCAAAAGTTTTTAACTTCCATAATGGTGGGTAAACGACCTATTTGGATATTTGTAAGTACTTTTTTATTGTTGATTTTATCTTTTATTTTGGTGGGAGCATTCCCTACCAAAGTTGAGTTCTTCCCAAGTAATCAACCCAATTATATCAATATTTTCATTGAACACCCTATGGGGACTGATATTGCGGTGACCAACAAAACTACTCAAGAAGTAAAAGCTTTGATAGATGAGGTACTTAGCGAAGAAATGGAAAATGTAGATGATCCTGAAACAGAATTAAATGAAAAGGCTTTGGGTGTGGGTGCTACTTTTTCTTTCTATGATGTATATGGATTGGATAAATTGAGAGACGGAAAAGGGAAAGTTTATTATGACACAGTCCCGCTTATAGCATCAGTTATAGAACAAGTAGGTAAAGGAACCTCAGACCCAATGGCGGGACCTGCTTTTGGTGAAACACCTCATAAAGCAAGAATTACAGTTTCTTTCTCAGAATTTTCTTTTAGAAAAGGTGTAAACACCAGTGTGATTAAACAGAAAGTGGAAGAAAAATTAGCTAATTGGAAAGGTAACATTGCCGATCTCAAAATTACTGTTGACAAAGAACCAAATGGACCACCACAAGAGCCTCCAATTTATATTGAAGTATCAGGATCTGATAACTACAATGACCTTGTGAATGCTGCAGTTGCAGTAAAAACTTTTGTCAACGAACTAAAAATTGAAGGTGCACAGAAAGTGGATACAGATGTAAAAACAAGTAAGGCAGAGTTCAAAATTCAATTGGATAGAACTAAAATCAGAACATCAGGGATGAGTTATGGTCAGGTGGCATCTACAGTAAGAACTGCTTTGTTTGGTAAAGATATTTCTACCTATGAATTGGATGACGAAATCTATGATATGAATGTGAGATTTGATGAAAGTTTTAGAGGCGATATTGATGCGTTGCTTAATCAGAAAATCATGTTTATGAACAATAGAGGGCAGCATCTTACGATTCCTATACTTTCTGTACTGAAAAATTATGAGGTAGTTTACAAAAACACTTCTATTAAAAGAAAAAATTTGGAGAATGTTGTTGCTGCTTTTGCAGGTGTAGATGAATCTGCCAACGCCAACGAAGTAGTTGCAAAAGTAAAATCGGAATTGGTAACATTCGAAAATTCAGAAGAATGGAAAGTATTTAAAAATAAGGGCGTGAAATTCAAAATTGGAGGTCAGCAAGAAGAACAAGAGAAAGAAATGGCATTTCTTTCATCAGCTTTAATGATTGCTGTATTTTTAATTTTACTCATCATAGTAGCTCAGTTTAATTCATTTTCTACTCCAGCAATTATTTTACTAGCAGTGGTGTTCAGTTTGGCAGGAGTATTCTTAGGAATAGTAATTTCAAGAGATTCCTTTGTCATCATCATGACCATGATTGGTATCATCTCATTAGCAGGTATTGTGGTAAATAATGCTATTGTATTGATAGATTATACCAACCTGATAAGAACAAGAATGAAGGAAGAATTGGGATATGACCAAACGCAACAATTATCTATTGATCAAGTAAAAGAAGCCATCATTACTGGAGGGCAAACTAGGTTACGTCCTGTATTACTTACTGCCATTACAACAATTTTAGGATTGTTTCCTTTGGCTACAGGAATGAATATAGATTTCTTCTCATTGTTTACAGATTTCGACCCCAAAATATTCTTTGGAGGTGATAATGCTATCTTCTTTGGGCCTATGAGTTGGACGATTATCTATGGATTGACATTTGCAACATTCCTAACCTTAATTGCAGTTCCAGTAATGTATTACTTATTATATAGATTAAAATTAGTAGTTTATAGATGGTTTAAGTGGCAACTTAAAAGCGATATATAATTAATATTAAATCAAAAATAATACTTCTTGTTTTAATTAAGTTTTGTTTTAATGTATAGGTAATACTTTGTTTTTAATCTATTAATCTTTGATTAAATCAGGATTAATATATGGTAAAGACTTTTGTGGTAATTATTAACCAAAATAAAACCACATGAAAATTTTTACATTTAAACGATTTATTTTAAATTTTTCAATGCTCTTTGCATTTGTCTCAAGTTATGGACAAAATCCAGGGCTTTTAATTTCTGAGTTTCTTCAAAACCCTGCTGGTACAGATTCACCATTTGAGTATGTAGAACTTCTTGCAACAGATAACATTGATTTTTCTGTAACACCATATACAATTATTGTTAGTAATAATGGAACTGCTACAGCTAATGGATGGGTAGAAGGAGGGGCAATTTCTTATGCTTTCGAAATCAATACAGGAACTGTTGCTGTGGGTGATGTAGTGTATGTTGGAGGTTCTTCGATGGCGCCAACAGGTACAAAATTAAGAACCATTGATACAGGAGTAGATCCAGGAGATGGAGGGATTGGAAATGCAAATTCTGGAGGTGTGTTTGGAAATGGAGGAGGAAATTGTGATGGAATTGCAGTTTTTAATATGGGAGTTGCTTCTATAACATCTTCTTCTATTCCAACAGATGCAGTTTTTTATGGAACAGGAGTAGGAGGCGCAGAAGTAAACGCTGGAGTTGATGGCTATCAACTTCCACTAAATGATTTGTACTCTGGTGGTAAATTAACTGCAACTAGTTTTGTGGCAGTAGATGAGGATTTGACTGTAGCTACAGGTATGTTTGATTTAAGCACAAATACTTTTTCTGTTATAAGAACATTTGGTTCAGGAAATGCAACAGATACTTCAGCAATTGTTTTTGGAACACCAACTGCAACTCTATTTGATGTAAGTTTTGTAGAATCAGATATTACAGTTTTAGAGTCTGATGGTATAATCTCAGTTGATATAGAAGTAAATACAACTTCAACAGTTGATGGAACTGCAGAAGTAACTCTAGTATTGTTCAGCAATGCAACTAATGTTCAAGATTTTGTTTTATTGGATACTTTGATTACTTTTCCTTCTGGAAGCACAAATAACCAAACTTTTACAATTCAAATTGAAGATGATGCCATTATAGAACAATCAGAATATATAGTTCTTACTTTAGATAATTTAAATAACGTAGAACTTTCTGGGAATACATCTGTTGTCGTTTATATTTCAGACAATGATAGAGTTTTACCTACTGCTTCAAACGAACTTAAGTTACAATTATTAACGAGTTATAGCAATGGTGCAGAAGGTACAAATTCTGCAGAAATAATTGCTTTTGATACCACCTCTAATCAACTTTTTATAGCAAACAGTATTGCCAATCAAATTGATATTGTAGATTTTACAGATCCTTCAGTACCTGTAGCGGTGATGTCAATTAATTTAGATTCTATAGGATCGATAAATAGTATTGCAGTTTACAATGGAATAGTGGCTTTAGCAGTTGAAAATAACAATCCTCAATTGAATGGTTATGTCGTGTTTTTTGATGCTGCTGGAAATTGGGTAAATAGAGTTGAAGTAGGAGCAATGCCTGATATGATTACTTTCAATCATGCTAAAACAAAAGTTTTAACTGCAAACGAAGGTGAGCCAGATACTGATTACTTAGTAGATCCTGAAGGTTCTATCTCAATAATTGATATTACTCCTGGCTTTGCAAACATTACACAACTAAACGTATCTAATGTTAATTTTAATAGTTTCGATGCTCAAGAAACTCAACTTAAAGCTTCTGGAGTTCGTATTTTTGGACCTGGTGCTTCAGTTTCACAAGATATAGAACCAGAGTATATTACCATTTTACCTGACGATAATAAAGCATTTATCGCACTACAAGAAAATAATGCTCTTGCTGTATTAGATATCAATACCGCTACAATTACAGAGATTTTGCCTTTAGGAACAATAGACCATAATATGTTTGGATTTGGTTTAGATGCTTCTGATAGAACAAATGATATTAATATCGCTAACTTCCCAGTAAAAGGAATGTTTATGCCAGATGCGATATCCAATATTTCCATAGGAGGAAATAATTACATCCTTACTGCTAATGAAGGTGATTCTAGAGACTATGACGCGTACAGTGAAGAAGAAAGAGTAAAAGATTTAACATTGGATGAAACAGTTTTCCCAGATGCTGAATTTATTCAAGAAAATAGTTTGATTGGAAGAATGAAAACTACTTCAGCCAATGGAGATATAGATATGGATGGAGATTTTGACGAAATTTATACTTATGGTACTAGATCTTTCTCTATTTGGGACGAAAATGGAAATCTAGTTTTTGATTCAGGTGATTGGATTGAGCAAATTATTTCAAATGACCCAGTTTTTGCCTCAATGTTTAATGCTAGCAATTCAGCAGGAGTAGCTGAATCAAAAAACAGAAGTGATGATAAAGGTCCAGAACCAGAAGGTGTCAATGCAGTTATGATTGATGGTAACGCCTTTGCATTCGTTTCCTTAGAAAGAGTGGGTGGAGTTATGATTTTTAACATCAATAATCCAAATGAACCTGTTTATGCTGGATATTACAACAATAGAGATGTTGCTTCTAATGGTCCAGATAGAGGTGCTGAAGGTTTACTATATATTAATGCAGATGATTCTCCTAATGGAAATGGGTTATTAATTTTAGCCAATGAAGTTTCGAGCACTTTATCTATCTATCAATCCAATTCTTGTATAGAACTATCTGATTTGGTTACTTATGCAAAAGATAGTGTAAATACATTTTGTGATAATGCTGCAACTTATTTAGTAGCGCAATCGAATACTACATTGAATTACCAATGGATAGAAAGTGGAGTAGAATTAAGTAATGAAACTAATGATACGTTAGACGTGGTTTCTAGTGGTAATTTTCAAGTACATTTCACAAATGCTACTGAACAATGTTCTGGTATTTCTGATACTTTGATGATAGAAGAAATTCCTGCTCCTACTGTTACAGCATCTGCTAACATGAGTGCAATTTGTGAAGGTGATAGTACAACAATAACTGCATCTGGAGATGCGAATAGTTATGCTTGGAACAATGGTTTAACTGATGGCCAATTTGTAGCACCAACTCAAGATACATACTATGTGGTATCTGGTGAGGCTTTGAATGGATGTGTAACTTTGGATTCAACAATGATAACTGTAAATCCTCTTCCAATGCCTGTAATTACAGTTAATGCTGGAGTGCTGACTACACAAACATACGATAGTTATTCTTGGTCATTGAATGGAACTCCAATTCCATCTAGCAATACGAATACTTGGTTGCCAACTGAAGATGGTAACTACGAAGTAACAGTTCAAGATAACAATGGTTGTGAAAATACTTCAGCAGTTTATGCAGTAGCATTTACAAATATTGCTGAAAACTTCAACAATGTATCGTTGTTTCCTAATCCTGTAAACGATAAGTTGAGAGTTGAATTGAATAATGAAATGATTTCTGATTTGAAAATTTTAGATATTCAAGGTAAAGTGATTTACCTAAACACAATTTTCGATAATTTTATAGAGATTAACGTGTCTAATTTCTCAGAAGGAATCTACATCATACAATTGTATAACGAAACTTCAACAATTACAAAACGTTTTGTTGTAAAGCACTAATATTATAAATTGTTTTTAAAGATAAAAATCGGCATTCAAGAATTTGGATGCCGATTTTTTTTTAAAGTATTTAAATTCCCAAATCCAAAAAAATCCCTTCTAATCAACAAGTACAAATTACTAAGCGCTAACAACTAAACCCTAACAACTAAGTACTAACCCCTAATCCCTAATCCCTAACAACTAATCCCTAACAACTAATTACTAACCCCTAAGCCCTAAAATCACTTCTTCCTCTTCTTTTGTAAACCACCTTTGTGGTCTCTAGAATCATATTTTTTGGGAGGTGTACTTTTATTTTCTTTTTTACCCTTAAGGTTTTTAGAT
>CAWUIK010000106.1:0-7917 GCA_963922585.1 uncultured Flavobacteriales bacterium
ATAGAAATCATTGAAAATTTTTCATAATCAATAACTTCAGACAATCCTAAATTGAGATATTGCGCTTTTAATATTTCTATTTCTTCCCACATTATGAATACAAAGATAATTTAAAATTTTCAAGTTAAATCAGATGAAAGAATTTCAAATTAATTTTTCAAAAAACATAATTGATGTCACACTGAAAATAAAAAACGTGCCCTAATGCGCAATAGAATAACAAATATCAAAAAATAACTATTTAATTCCTTTTTTAAGAATCTACTAAAGACATTCTCATCAAAAAAAACTACTTTTGCACCTCTAAAATCACTTTTTTATAACGATTACAAGTAATATTGATGAGCGAATACAATCACAGAGCAATTGAACCTAAGTGGAGGAAATCTTGGAAAGACAACGAAACTTACAAGGTAACTGAAGATACAAACAAAGAGAAATTTTATGTTTTAGATATGTTTCCTTACCCTTCTGGGGCTGGATTACACGTTGGGCATCCACTTGGATATATCGCAAGTGATATTTATGCTAGATACAAAAGAGCGCAAGGATATAATGTTTTGCACCCAATGGGTTATGATTCTTTTGGTTTACCAGCAGAACAATATGCTATTCAAACTGGGCAACATCCAGCCATCACTACTGAAAAAAATATAGAAAGATATAGAGATCAACTCGACCAAATCGGATTTTCTTTTGATTGGAGCAGAGAAGTAAGAACTTCCGATCCCAAATATTACAAATGGACACAATGGATTTTCAAACAAGTATTTAATTCTTGGTACAACAAATCTACTGATAAAGCAGAGAATATTGAAGACTTGGTGGCTATTTTCGAAAAAGAAGGAAATGCAAAAGTAAATGCCGTAGGTGAAGAAACAACTGTTTTTTCTGCTGAAGAATGGAATACTTGGGACATCAAAAAACAAAGATCCATTTTGATGAATTATCGTTTGGCGTATTTGGCTGATAGTTGGGTGAATTGGTGTCCTGCACTAGGAACAGTGCTAGCCAATGACGAAGTAAAAGACGGAGTTTCGGAAAGAGGAGGGCATCCTGTAGAACAAAAACTGATGCGTCAATGGAGTATGAGAATCACCGCTTACGCAGAAAGATTGTTGCAGGGACTAGACAAAATCGACTTTTCAGACTCCCTCAAAGAACAACAAAAAAATTGGATTGGAAAATCCCAAGGAGCATCTGTTAAGTTTGAGGTTCGATGTTCGATGTTTGAAGTTGATGAATCCCAAACCCCAAACCATATTGAGGTTTTCACCACTAGACCCGATACTATTTTTGGAGTAAGTTTTATGGTTTTGGCACCTGAGCATCCTTTGGTAAATTTGATAACGACACCAGAACAAAAAGAAGCAATCGAAGCCTATCAAAAACAAGCTTCTTTAAAATCTGAAAGAGACAGACAATCTGATGTAAAAAATATTACAGGCGCATTTACAGGTGCTTATGCTATTCATCCTTTTACGGGTAATAAGATTCCCGTTTGGATTGGAGATTATGTATTGGCGAGTTATGGAACTGGCGCTGTGATGGCTGTGCCTTCTGGCGACCAAAGAGATTGGGATTTTGCTACGCATTTTGGTATTGACATTCCTAATGTTTTCGAAGGTGTGGATATTTCCAAAAGCGCTTATGCAGAAAAAGAGGGTCTGATTGCCAACAGTGATTTTCTAAATGGCTTGAAAGTGAAAGATGCCATCAAAAAAGCGATTCATGCTATCGAAGAAAAAGGAATTGGAACTGGAAAAACAAATTACAGATTGAGAGATGCTATTTTCTCAAGACAAAGATATTGGGGTGAACCATTTCCTGTATATTATCAAGATGAAATTCCTTATTTGATTGATGATGCGGATTTACCCGTCACGCTTCCTGAGGTGGACAAATACTTGCCAACCGAAGATGGTGAGCCGCCTTTGGCAAGAGCTGAGAATTGGTTTTATAAGGCTGATGTGAAAAGCACCTCCCCCCAACCCTCTCCTGAGGACGATGTGGAAGAGGGCTCTGGTGAAGAGTTTTATAAAACTACTGATGTAAAAACGTGGTTTAGATTAAAAGAATTTGCTAGAGAAAACAGGAAAAATCAAACGCATTGTGAGAAAATAATTTGGCAAGAAGTAAGAGGTAGCAAACTGGGTTGCAGATTCAGAAGACAGCAAGTTATAGATAATTATATCGCAGATTTTGTCTCTTTTTCTTCAATGTTGATTTTAGAAATTGATGGAGAAATTCACAACAGACCAAGTCAGCAAATATATGATGCTAAAAGAACTCAAAAATTGAATGAGTTAGGATTCAATGTCCTTAGAATAGATAACAAAGATGTCTTAGAAAACTTAGATGAAGTTGTTGAAAAGATAAAAGCGAATTTAAAAACAAATTCATCCCTCCCAACAGGGGAGGGCAAGGGTGGGGTTGAAACCAGAATGGAATTCAACACCATGCCGGGTTGGGCTGGGAGTTCGTGGTATTTCTTGAGATACATGGATCCGCACAATGAGAATGAATTTGCTTCTAAAGACAAAATTGAATATTGGAATCAAGTGGATTTATATATTGGTGGTGCAGAGCACGCTACTGGACATTTATTGTACTCTCGTTTTTGGACAAAATTTTTACACGACAGAGGCTTTATCTCCTTTGATGAACCTTTCAAAAAACTCATCAACCAAGGGATGATTTTGGGGAGAAGTAGTTTTGTTTATAGAGACAAAAAGAGTGGTAAATTCATTTCTTCTGGTAAAGTTTCTGAATTTGACACAATTGCAATCCATGCAGATATTTCTCTTGTTGACAACGATGTGCTTGACATTGAGGCTTTTAAAAACTGGAGAGAAGAATACAAAGATGCAGAATTCATTTTAGAAGACGGCAAATATATCTGCGGACACGAAGTCGAAAAAATGTCCAAATCCAAATACAATGTGCAAACGCCTGATGAGTTGGTGGAGAAATTTGGTGCAGATACGCTTCGTTGTTATGAAATGTTTTTAGGGCCTTTGGAGCAATTCAAACCTTGGGATGTGAAAGGTATCAATGGGGTGAATAATTTCCTTAGAAAATTGTGGCGTTTGTTCCATCAAGGGGGAAGTTTTAATGTTAGCAAAGAAGTTCCTTCAAAAGAAGCATTGAAAACACTACACAAAACCATCAAGAAAATCACGGAAGATTTGGATAGATATTCTTTCAATACGGTGGTAAGTACTTTGATGATTGCAGTAAATGAGTTGACAGAGCAAAAGTGTAACAATCAAAACATATTGGAAGGCATCATCATTTTGTTGGCACCTTATGCGCCTCATATTTCAGAAGAGCTTTGGGAAAAAATAGGTCACACCAATTCTATTACTCAAGCCAATTGGCCTACTTTTGACCCAGCGATGTTGGTAGAAGACGATTTTGAATATCCTGTTTCTTTTAATGGAAAAATGAAATTCAAATTATTGTTGCCTACTTCTCTCAATCCTAAAGAAGTAGAAGAAGAAGTGTTGAAATTTGAGAAAACCATTCAAATCTTAGAAGGCAAATCACCCAAAAAAGTGATTGTAGTACCAAAGAAGATTGTTAATGTAGTTGTATAGCGATAATTTTGTATTTATTTGTAGTCCGTTAAAAAAATAAAAACCATTGAAACCAGAAAAACAGTTAAAATTTGATAAAGCCTATTTGCGAATGGCAAAAGAATGGGCAAAATTATCTCATTGCCAAAGAAAACAAGTAGGCGCTATTATTGTTAAAGATAGAATGATTATTTCTGATGGATTCAACGGAACACCAACAGGTTTTGAAAATCCTTGCGAAGACGAAGAAGGTTATACCAAATGGTATGTGCTTCATGCAGAAGCTAATGCCATTCTGAAAGTAGCCTCTAGTACACAAGGTTGTAAAGGTGCAACGTTATATTTAACGCTTTCTCCATGTAGAGAATGTTCTAAATTGATTCATCAAGCTGGAATCAAAAGATTAGTATACATAGATGGTTATAAAGATAATGAAGGGCTGAAATTTTTAGAAAAAGCAGGAGTAGAGATAGTGCAAATAAACGATGTAGATTAAATGAGCGATTCATTCGATAATATAAAAGTAGAACAATACATTCGACCAGAAAAACAATCTGGCGGAGGTAAAAGCAATAGAGATCCCAATGCTCCAAAATGGCTCATTTACTTGATGCCATTAATCTTGACTTTAGTAGCGGTATTGTTTTATAATATTGGCGCAAGTAAGTTTAAATCTACCGAAACAATTGAACGTGAAGAAAAACTTTCTCGATTGAGTGAAGTAATTCAAATGATTGAAGAAAATTATGTTGATTCTGTTGATGCTATGAAACTTTATGAGTCTTCTATCAATAGTATGCTTAAAGAACTTGATCCACATTCTTCTTACATCGCTCAAGAAGATGTTGCTGCAAATAACGAACAGTTGCAAGGGCATTTTGGAGGAGTAGGAATCCGTTTTATTATATTGAGAGATACATTGATGGTAACTAATGTCATTGAAGGTGGTCCTTCCAAAAAGGCAGGTATCCAAAGTGGTGATAGAATTATCAAAGTTGATGACGAAAATATTGCCTCAAAAGGTATATCCATAGAAGATGTTCATGATAAACTTAAAGGAAATTATGGGACACCTGTAAAACTTACCATCATTAGAGATGGAAAAGAAATTGAATTTCCAATATTTAGAGGAGATATTCCATTACCTTCTGTTGATGTTGCTTACATTTTGGAACAAGATATTGGCGTCATTAGAATTACAACTTTTTCGAGTCAAACAGATAAAGAATTTGACCAAGCAATTTCCAAATTGAAAAATCAAGGAATGAAAAAAGTTATTCTAGACTTAAGATATAATGGTGGAGGATATATGCACACAGCCATCAATGTGGTTGATGAATTTTTAAAAAAAGGAGATTTAATAGTATATACAGAAGGGGTTAATTCCCCAAAAACAGAAACCTTCGCAACTTCATTTGGGCAATGTGAAAATATGCCAGTTGCAGTTCTAATTAATAGTGGTTCAGCATCTGCAAGTGAAATAGTATCAGGAGCACTTCAAGACAATGACAGAGCAATAATTATAGGAAGAAGGTCATTTGGAAAAGGTTTGGTACAAAGACCTTTTCAGTTGCCTGATGGTTCGGAGTTAAGACTTACAGTAAGTAGATACTATACTCCAACTGGAAGAAGTATTCAGAAACCTTATGGAGAAGGTATAGATTACAATTCTGATTTATACGACAGATATGAAAATGGAGAAATGCAAAGTGTAGACAGCAGTATTTTTGAAAAAGCACCCAAGTTTACCACAAAAGGAGGTAAAACAGTTTATGGAGGTGGAGGAATAATGCCTGATATTTTTGTCCCAATTGATACCACAGGAACTTCTTTCTATCTAACTTCTTTAAATTATTCTGAAGCATACAGAAATTTTTCATTTGATTATTTGGACAAAAATAGAGCAAAACTCAATTATAGTGATGGGGTAGAATTCAATCAAAAATTTTTAGTAACTAATGATTTGCTTGATGAATTTTTGGTTTATGCAGAAAAAACTGAAAATATTTACCGAAACGAAAGTGAATTAAATCATTCGAAAGAAATTATCAGAAACAACCTAAAAGCTGAAATTGCTACCTATTTGTTTGACACTTCAGCAAGATTTTTGGTCAATGTTCCTTTCGATAAAGAGGTTCAAGTAGCGATTGAAGAACTTAAAAAAATGTAATTCAAATCTGGTAACTTTATATTGGTGAATTTAGAACAACTCAAGCATATATTCAATACTTCCGAAGGAGTAAAAAGTATTGTCGAACATATGCAAAAAGAGGAAGTCAAAATACATGCAAAAGGTTTGATTGGTTCTGCCGAAACATTCATTGCTAATGGCGTTTTTACTCAAAATCCGGGTAATTATTTGTTTATGCTGGCAGACAAAGAGGAAGCTGCATATTTTTTTAATAATATTGAAAGCATTTCTGGACATGAAAGAGGCACTACACTTCTTTTTTATCCTGCCTCTTACAGAAGACCATATCAAATCGAAGAAATTGACAATGCCAATATTGTTCAACGAACAGAGGTGTTGAGCGTGATTCGAAAAAGGAGAAAAAATACCATCATTGTTACCTACCCAGAGGCTATTGTAGAAAATGTAGTCACCAGAAAAAATCTTGACAAAAACACACTAGAAGTTGAAGTAGGCAAAAATTATTCTATTGACTTTCTCAATGAATTACTAATTGAATACGATTTTGAAAAAGTAGATTACATTTATCATCCTGGACAATTTTCTGTGAGGGGAGGAATCGTAGATGTGTATTCTTATTCTAATGATTTGCCTTACAGGATTGAATTTTTTGGAGACGAAGTAGAGAGTATTCGAGTTTTTAATCCCGAAGATCAACTTTCTATCAATACGGTGAAAAGATTCACAATTGTTCCCAATGTTTCTCAAAAATTAATTGCTGAATCTCGAGAATCGTTTTTGAATTATATTCCTCAAGATACTTGCATTTGGATTAAAAATCTTGAAGCAGCTCAAACACTCATTCTCAAAGGATATGAAAAAGCACAATATGCTTATGAAAAAAATGACAGTGAAATTAGACAGTTGACTCCAGCAGAATTGTATTTAGCTCCTGTTGATTTTCATAAACAAGTCGAGCAACATCAAGTAGTAGAGTTTGGAAGTGTTTTTTATTTTAAAAATGCCGATGAAGTAATTTTCAATCAAAGTGTACAACCTACATTCAACAAGAATTTCGACTTACTTATTGAAGACCTCAACGAGAAATCAAAACAAGAGTATATCAATTTGGTTTGCTCGAATAGTGATAAGCAATTACAAAGATTAGATACCATTTTTAAAGACATCGGAAAAGATGTGAAATATACTCCGCTGTTGCTTAATATTCACGAAGGTTTCATTGATAGAGATTTAAAAATTGCTTGTTATACTGATCATCAAATATTCGAAAGGTATCATAAATTCAGGTTGAAAGAAGGATACAAAAAATCTGAACAAGCATTTACACTGAAAGAAATTTACGATTTACAAAAAGGAGATTTTGTAGTGCATATCGATCATGGAGTTGGAAAATTTTCTGGGTTAGAAAAAATTGATGCGAATGGAAGGCATCAAGAAGCAGTGAGATTGGAGTACAAAGGTGGCGACATACTTTATGTGAGTATTCATTCATTACACAGAATAAGTAAGTTCTCGGGAAAAGAAGGAACGCAGCCAACTTTGAATAAATTGGGTTCGCCTGCTTGGTCTGCCGCAAAATCTAAAGCCAAAAAACAAATCAAAGAAGTAGCATTTGATTTAATTCAATTATACGCCAAAAGAAAAGCCAGCAAAGGATTTGCTTTTTCTCCAGACAATTACATGCAAAATGAGTTGGAAGCATCGTTTATATATGAAGATACACCAGATCAAATCGTTGCTACACAGAAAGTAAAAGAAGAAATGGAAAAAGACACTCCAATGGATTTATTAATCTGCGGAGATGTTGGTTTTGGAAAAACAGAGGTAGCAATCAGAGCAGCTTTTAAAGCGGTACTTGATGGAAAACAAGTAGCTGTTTTGGTACCCACTACAGTTTTGGCATTTCAGCACTTTCAAACTTTTTCAGAACGATTGAAGGATTTTCCTGTAAGTGTAGATTATGTAAATCGTTTTAAATCTACCAAAAAGAACAATGAAACATTTAAAAAATTAAAAGAAGGAAAATTAGACATCATCATTGGAACTCATAGATTGGCAGGAAAAGGAGTTGAATTTAAAGAATTAGGGCTTTTGGTAATTGATGAAGAGCAAAAATTTGGAGTGGGTGTTAAAGATAAACTCAAAACACTCAAAGAAAATGTGGATACGCTCACACTTACAGCAACA
>CAWUIK010000107.1:0-7837 GCA_963922585.1 uncultured Flavobacteriales bacterium
ACTTTTGATTCTGCATCAAAAGCTAAGAAGTTATCAATTAATGCATCCGAAATTTGATCTGCAACTTTATCAGGATGCCCTTCTGATACAGATTCTGAAGTAAATAAATATGACATAATTTAAATATATTTTTTTGTTTAGGAAATTTGGGGCTTGCAAAAGAGATGTTTTTTAGCATTTTTTCTTGTGGTTGCAAGCATTCAAATTTTTCCACTTTATTTTCAAGTGGCGAAGTTATAAAAATTATTATTCATACAAATCAATTGAAGTTTTTTTTTGAGATGAAATCTTTTGGATTTAAATTAATTTTAAATTCTAATTAAGAACTTTTTTTAATGAATCTTCTTAAGCATAAATCTTAAACCCAAACAACTCCTTCTCCTCAATTAACAAAAAATAAATTTTTCAATTTTTCAATTTTTCAAATTATCAACTTATTCTACTCCAAACTGTTTTTCTCTTCATCTGCGAAAGTAATTCCTGTCTAATGCTGTAGTTTTTTTTGTGTGTCAAATCTGGATCAACTTCGAGAATTTCACTAGCGCAAATTCTCGCTAAATTCAATAATTGATTGTCTCTTGCTAAGTCTGCAATTTTTAAATCCAAAATACCACTTTGTTGTGTTCCCATAATGTCTCCAGGTCCACGCATTCTTAAATCTACTTCTGCTATCTCAAATCCATCACTTGTTCTAGTCATGGTTTCCATTCTCAACTTGGCATCTTCCGAAAGTTTGTATCCTGTCATCAAAATACAATAGGATTGTTCTGCACCTCTTCCCACTCGACCTCTCAACTGATGTAATGTTGATAAACCAAATTTTTCGGCACTTTCTATCACCATTACAGAAGCATTAGGCACATTCACACCAACTTCGATTACCGTAGTAGCAACAAGAATTTGCGTTTTTCCACTGGCAAAAAGTTGCATTTCGTAATCTTTATCTGCGGGTTTCATTTTTCCATGCACAATAGAAATTTGATATTGAGGTCTTGGAAATCTTCTAGAAATACTTTCATATCCATCCATCAAATCTTTGTAGTCTAAAGTTTCGCTTTCTTCAATGAGGGGATAAACAACATAAATTTGTCTTCCTTTTTTGATTTCATCTTCCAAAAACTGAAACAAAAGCAATCTTTTGCTGTCAAAATAATGAATGGTTTTAATTTCTTTTCTTCCAGGAGGTAATTCATCAATTACTGAAATGTCCAAATCACCATAAAATGTCATCGCCAAAGTTCTAGGAATTGGGGTAGCAGTCATGACCAAAATATGAGGAGGGTATGTATTCTTTTTCCACAATTTGCCTCTTTGGGCTACTCCAAATCGATGTTGCTCATCAATAATTGCTAAGCCCAAATTTTTGAAAATGACTTTATCTTCCAATATAGCATGCGTTCCTATGAGTATTTGCATAGAGCCATTTTCTAATGCTTCGTGAAGTACAGTTCTTTGTGCTTTTTTGGTGCTACCGGTGAGTAGTCCTACTTCAACACCCATAGGCCCTAAAAATTCAGTTACAGATTGAAAATGCTGATTGGCTAGGATTTCAGTAGGAGCCAAAAGACAGGCTTGAAAACCATTATCGAGTGCTACCAACATGCATAAAACCGCTACTAAAGTTTTGCCACTTCCTACATCTCCTTGCAACAATCTATTCATTTGATTTCCTGTTGCAGTATCTCTTCTGATCTCTTTTACCACTCTTTTTTGAGCATTGGTCAATTCAAATGGAAGGTGATTATTGTAAAACGTATTGAAATGCAATCCCACAGCTTCAAAAAGATAGCCTTTACTTTTTCTTTGTGTAATCAATTTTTGTTTAATCAGTGAAAGTTGCATAAAAAACAACTCTTCAAAAACCAATCTCAATCTAGCACTTTTGATTTGCTCGCTATTTTCTGGAAAATGAATTTGCCTTAATGCTTGTTCTTTGGAAATGAGATGATATTTAGCAATAATTTCTTCCGAAAGTGTATGAGGTATTTTTGAAGGAATCAGCGAAATGAGCGTTCGCATTATTTTTTCTATTCCTTTGGAATGAAGTCCTTTACTTGTTAGTTTTTCTCCGGAATTGTAAATGGGTTGTAAACTTCCCGATTTCGTTTTGGCAATTTCAAATTTTTCAATTTCGGGATGAGCAATATTGTATTTTGGACCGAATTTGGTGACTTTCCCATAAAGCAAAAACTCAGTTTCTTCTTGAATCAAAGGTTTTACCCATTTTATTCCTTTGAACCAAACCAAATCTATCGAAGCCGAATCGTCTGTAAAAACAGCAGTAAGTCTTTTTTTTCGTCCTTCTCCAATCTCAGAAATTTTTGAAATTCTTCCTTTCATTTGAACAGGGCTGCTGGATGCAAATGCTTCTCTAACGGAAGTAAAAGTAGATTTGTCCACATATCGAAAAGGAAAATAATGTAATAAATCTCCAAAAGTTGAAAGACCTAGTTCTTTTTCAAGTAGGAGCGCTCTGTCGGGTCCAACACCTTTCAAATAAGTCAATGATGTATGTAGAAATCCATCTTGAGACATTGATCAAGGAATTTGTTGAAGATAAATATTGATGTAATTCGTGTAAAAATGTACGGTAACTAGTTCATTATAACTTTTTACAAACCACCTTAAACTTTTAAATGAAGAAAGATCTTTTTGTGAAGTGTTTTCTGGAACATTAAAAGGCATGCCCAACTCATCTACAGCGATGTCCAAAAATGATTGGTAATAATCCTTATGATTTTCAATAAAAAGGTCATGAATCACACTATAAAGATTGTTGTTTTCTTGATAATAATTGGCTTCAATTTTTAGGTTTTCGTCTATTATTTCGCTATTAAAAGACTTGTTAATCATTTCTGTGGCATATAAATCAGCCTTTTTTATATCCTCAATTGTAGAAAAATTGATGATGATGTCATTAGAGTTAATTCTTTTGAAAATAGTTCTGATATGCTCTTTTTGAGTATCACTAAAAGACAAATGGCTTTTTGATTGTGTAGTTAATTTTTCATAGGAATAATCATAAACATATATATTGTCAAAATTCTCGTCTAAAATAAAATGAACTAACCAATCTTTCCCATACTTTTTTAAATACAATTTTTTTTCGAATTTTAAATTTTCGCTATTCACGAAAATACAGTTGCAATAAGCATTTTTGTTATCTATGATACAAGTGTCAATGCTTTCTAGATTCTTAGCGTTAAAATAACTGAATTGGTTGGATAATTTTTTAACACTACTTTTGGAAGCGTTATCACAAAACAAAAAAGCATCATCCACATTCATATAATACAATTTGTATAAAAACTGTTCAGCAGTAAATTTGAGGTCTTCGTATTCACTTGTTTCATCACTGTTTTTATTTTCCTTTTCATTAGAAGAACTACAAGAAAAAACAGAAAATAAAACTATGAAATAAAAACAAAGTTGTATTTTTATTAGTATTACTGTCATAATGTTGATGATATCATATCAAGTACAAGTTTAAGTATTTTTAGTAGGCTAATAACAATGAACTTTTGTTTTTTTTGAGTTACATATAAAAATAAGGTTATTTTTGCTCAAAATTCACAAATCAAATAGAATTATAGATATAATCGCGCATGAAGTTTTTGAGGTATTTATTTTTTCCCATCACCATCATATACGGAGGCGTTGTTCTTTTTAGAAATCTCTTGTACGATAAAAATATATTCAAAAGTTCTTCATTTGATTTGCCTATTATTTGTGTTGGAAACCTTTCTATGGGAGGTACTGGTAAGACACCACATACTGAATATTTGATAAGACTATTACAAGATGAATTTCAGTTAGCTACTTTGAGTAGAGGATATAGAAGAAGAACATCAGATTTTCAAATGGCAAATGAAGAAAGTACTGCAGCAACAATAGGAGATGAACCATTTCAATATTTTAGAAAATTTCCTAAAATTAAAGTAGCAGTTGAAAAAAAACGTGTTTTAGGAGTTCTTTTTATTTTAAATAAAGCAGAAGATACTGAAGTTATTCTTTTGGATGATGCTTTTCAACACAGAGCTTTGAATGCCGGGTTTTCTATTTTACTAACAGATTTTAATCGTCCCTTTTTTGAAGACGCGCTGTTGCCAATTGGTGAATTAAGAGAGCCAAAATCTAATTGTAAAAGGGCGAATTTAGTTGTGGTTACAAAATGTCCAGAAAACTTAACTCCTGACCAAGAGACTAAATTTTATGAAAATATTCCTTTTGAGAGGGAAAATATTTTTTTTACTAAAATCGTTTACAAATCTATATACAACGCCAAAACAAATGAAGTTTTGAAAGGAAATTTGGAAGATTATAAAGTTTTGTTGGTGACTGGAATTGCAAAGCCAGCTAATATAGAAACCTATTTAAATGAACAGCATGTAGATTTCGAAGCAATGCATTTTGGAGACCATCATAAGTTTACCTCAAAAGATGTATTAGCTATTTCCAAAAAAAATGATACTTTTACGCATCCAAACAAAATTATTCTTACAACAGAAAAAGATTTATCTAGAATGATGGTTTTGAAAGCGTTTGAGGATTTACCTATTTATTGTTTGGAAATTGAAGTAGAATTTTTAAAAGACAAAAATAAATTTGACAATAAAGTTTTAGAATATGTTAGAACAAATCAAAGAGACAGCGAACTTCTTGAAGGAGAAAACTAATTTTACTCCAGCAGTTGGAATCATTTTAGGTACAGGACTAGGAGGTCTTGTAAAAGAAATAGAAACGGAACATGCCATCCCCTACGAAGAAATACCTAATTTTCCAGTAAGCACTGTCGAAGGTCATAGTGGAAAGTTGATTTTCGGAACACTTGGAGGCAAAAAAGTGGTAGCAATGCAAGGTCGTTTTCATTATTACGAAGGCTATACGATGAATGAAGTGGTTTTCCCTGTTAGAGTTATGAAGTTTTTGGGAATTGAAGCCCTTTTTGTAAGCAACGCTTCTGGAGGTGTAAATAGAAAATTTGAGGTAGGAGATATTATGATTATTGATGATCATATTAATCTTTTTCCAACAAATCCATTGATTGGAAAGAATTATCCAGAATTAGGACCAAGATTTCCCGATATGATGGAGCCTTACGATCATAAAATGATTGCTAAAGTGGAAGAAATTGCCTTAGCAAATAACATTAAAGTTGTTAAAGGAACTTATGCAGGACTTTCTGGTCCTTGTTTGGAAACTCCAGCAGAATATCAATACATTTACAATACTGGAGCAGATACCGTAGGGATGAGTACCGTTCCTGAGGTTATCGCTGCAAGACATATGAGTATTCCTTGTTTTGGTGTATCTATCATCACTGATTTGGGCGTACCTGGAAAAATAATCGAAATGACTCACGAAATTGTTCAAGGAGTTGCAGAAGCTGCAGAACCAAAAATGACACTCATTGTGAAGGAATTACTTAAATCAATGTAAAGCCAAGAGTATAAATTAATGAAAATCGAAATAAATACTGACCTAATTAGTGAATTATGTGAAAAACATAATGTAGAAAAGTTGTATTTATTTGGTTCGGCTACAAATGACAAATTTACCAATGAAAGTGATATAGATTTTCTTGTTAGGTTTAAATCAATTCATTTGGCTAAGTATTTTGAGAATTTTTTATCATTTAAAGAACAATTAAAAGCAACTTTTAAACGAGAAATTGATTTAATAGAAGAGCAGTCACTTAAAAATCCTATTTTAATACAATCTATAAATAAAAGTAAACAACTTATATATGGATGATAAAATATTAAAATGGCTTTATGACGTTAAGTTAGCAATTGATGAAATTGATAATTACTTCATTGATGAAAAGGACTTTTTTCTATATCAACAAAATATAATGTTGAAAAGAGCTATAGAACGTGATTTAGAAATTATAGGAGAGGCAATTAATAGAATATTAAAAAGTGACAAATTATTTCAAGACAAGATTACTGAATCAAAGTCAATTATAGGATTAAGAAATTAAATAATTCATGCTTATGATAACATCTCAGACGAAATGATTTGGTCTATTTTGACAAATCACTTGCCAACGCTTAAAATAGAAATTGAAAAGTTAATTCAAGAAAAAAAATGACTTTAGAACAAGCTTTAGAAAAATACGAAGTAGTAATTGGTTTGGAAATTCACGCACAGTTGAAAACCAAAACCAAAGCTTATTCGTCAGATCCCAATGAATTTGGTTCTGTTCCCAATACGAATATCAGCCCTATCAGTTTGGGGCATCCCGGAACTTTACCCAAACTCAATAAGGAAGTGATTAATCATGCGATAAAATTAGGTTTGTCTTGTCATTGTGACATCACAAGAGAAATGCACTTCGATAGAAAAAACTATTTCTATGCTGATTTGCCGAAAGGTTATCAAATAACGCAAGACAAAACTCCTGTTTGTAGAAATGGTTATGTTTTAATAAAAGACAATCAAGGTAAAGAGAAAAAAATAGAATTGACAAGAATTCACATGGAAGAAGATAGTGGTAAAAGTACACACGATCAAGACCCATTTGATACTTTGGTGGATTTGAATAGGGCAGGAGTGCCACTTTTGGAAATAGTAACCGAACCTGTCATCAAAAATGCAGTTGAAGCCTACAATTACATAACCGAAGTTAGAAAACTTTTAAGGTATTTGGATGTTTGTGATGGTAATATGGAAGAAGGAAGTATGCGTTGCGATGTTAATATTTCTATCATGCCTATTGGAAGCAAAACTTTTGGAAATAGGGTAGAAGTCAAAAACATGAACTCTATCAGAAATGTGGCAAGAGCAATTGAATATGAAATTGTGCGTCATGCTGAAATTCTTGAATCTGGCGGAGACATTTATGTTGAAACAAGAAATTTTGATGCTCCATCCGGAAAAACAGTTGGCATGAGAAGTAAAGAAGCGGCACATGATTATCGTTATTTTCCAGAACCAGATTTAGGAGGAATTACAATCGAACAAGATTATATCAATTATATTGAAAGTCTTTTACCTCCATTACCAAATGATTTATACAAAAAATACATTAACGAGTTAGGTTTGTCTGATTATGATGCCACAAATATCGTTGATAATAGAGATGTGGCTTTGTATTATGAAGAAATAATCAAACAAACATCGCAATATAAAACTGCTGCCAATTGGTTGATGGGGGGAGTAAAATCATTTTTAAATCTACAGTCAATAGAGATTAAGGATTTTGAAATTCCACCAATACATATAGCTCAATTAATTCAATTGATAGATTCAGGAAAAATAAACAACAATATTGCTAAAGAAAAAGTTTTTCCTGCTATGTTGGAAAATCCGAAAATCACTCCAGAAGATTTGGCTATCAAAAATGAATGGATCATTCAAGGCGAAAGTTTGGATATGGAAAGTATTGTGAGAGAAGTCTTTGCTAACAATCCTTCTGAAACAGAAAGATTTAAAAATGGAGAAAAAAAACTTACAGGTTTCTTTATGGGATTGGTGATGAAAGCATCCAAAGGAAAAGCAGATCCCAAGACTACTACGCAACTAATTAACAAAATTTCAGAAACATTATAAGGCTTTTAGCATCATCATTTATAACTTTACAAAATGAAACACAAATCAATAATACTTCTTTTTTCTAGTGCAACTTTATTCTTTAGTGCCTGTGGAAATGAAAATAAAGAAGAAAAATCTAATGATAATACTTCTGAAATAAGTAATAATTCAGAAAACAAGTCTGTTGAGATTTCTAGTGGCAACACTGTGATATCTGGAGTTATGACAAATGGCAGTGGAGCAACCTTAAAATTGTATTCATATGCGTCTCAACAACCCACCGTTATGGATAGTGCAATTG
>CAWUIK010000108.1:0-7742 GCA_963922585.1 uncultured Flavobacteriales bacterium
AAAGGTGAAGCGCTCAATGTTCCATCGCCAAATATCCATTTTCTTGAATATCCTTGAATATTGTGAGATACAATTAAACTATCACCAAGGCAAATAGGTGAATTGTAAGAAAATGAAGGCGTTATTCCTTCTGATATTACTCCGATAGATTCAGAATTACTACAAAAGTTTGTATCAACTGTTGTAAGAGTTATTGAATAAAGGTGGTTATTACTTAAAAGGGTTGTATCCAAAGCAGGAGTGTTATTTTGAATTAAAGTATTGTCAATACTCCAGAAATAATTCATTACAGATGTATTTTGGGATAGTAAACTCAATTCAAGTCCATTACAAGTACTTACAGAATTTATTACAATTTCGTTTTCATGTCCTAAAACTTCAATAAAATTATTGAAATACAAAGTGTCTGTCAAAGTAGAATCTGTATAAACTAGCATTAATGAATACACTCCAGAATTTTGATAATTGTGTATTGGCTGATTACCAGAACCAGTATTTCCATCTCCAAAATGCCATTCCCAAGTCTGTGCGTTGGGTACAGGATTATTAATCTGTATCGATATAGGGCCACAGAAAGAATAAAACGGATCTCTTTCAGATATGGTATCGCTTGAAGACCAGCCAGCAGTCTGTTCTTGACTTGGTGAGGATGCAGATCCTCCAACAGAATTCACGGTACAACTATCCAAATTAACTGAGTATAAAATTGAACTTGAACATCCAAAAGAAGATATCCCATTGAAAGAAACATAATAACTAATGTCTGCATTGTAAGAATGAGTTTCGATTAAGTTGTTGCTAAATGTGTTGTCACCAAAATTCCAAAAAGAACTAGCGCAATCATCACAATAAGCACTAAACATTGCTAAACTATCTGAACAATTCAATTCGATATTAATTGAATCTATTACTAAAGAATTAACAGTAACTAATGCAAATGTGTCGATGTGTATATTGCAACCCATATAATCTGTTGTGGATAATGAAACTACATATTCGCCAGGAACATTGTAAATGTGGTTTGGAATTGAATCGGAACTATAATTTCCATCACCAAAATTCCAAATACATGTTCCACTCCCTGAAACAAAATTGTATAAAGTGATAGATAAAGGAGCACAGCCAGTAAAATTTGTAGACTGAAAACTTGTAGATTGATTACTGTTAATTTGAACAGCATCCGTTACAAATGAAGTGTCTGTACAACCATTTATATCTGTAATTACTAATTGAGCATCATAATTACCAGGCATATCAAAGGTTACAGTTGGAGAAGGATCTGAACTTGTAACTCCATTGCTAAAACTCCATTCCCATGAAATTGCATTGGTTGATAAATCTAAAAATAAAACATCTGCTGGTGCGCAAATGTAATTGGTTTGATTTTGAAATTCTGCAGTTGCACTCTGTACTATTATGTTTGAATACAATGTATCACGACATCCCATACTATTAAGAACTAATTTTGACTCATATAGTCCTGCGTTATTGTATGTATGAGAAGTATTGGAAGCCAACGAAGTACTACCGTCTCCAAAAAACCATTTTACAGATTGAGCATTTGTATTTTGAATATTGAAAAATACTGTTTCATTTTTACAAACCAAAGTATCGGATATTTGAATTGTAGCACTTGGATTGTCAATGATTTCTATATAATTGTTTTTAATAATGGTTTGGCTACATCCATTTGCAAAATCAATCGTTAATGTTACATCATAATTACCAATGGTACTATAAGAATGACTTACTGATAAACCGTTGCCTTGGTTTCCATCTCCAAAATCCCAAGTAATGTTTGAAGCGCCAATTGCATTGGTGGTAAAAGCAATATTGCTCGATGCACAAGAAACAGTGTCGTTTGCATAAAAGTCATTAGATAATGAAATAATTTCAACCACATCATTGGATAATGTGCTATCGATACAACCGTTTGCATCTTCAGTAATTAATGTTACATCAAATGTCCCTGATGCATTAAATACTTGTTGAATGTTTTGATTGTTTAATTGTGTTCCGTTGGAGAATAACCAAGTGTAATTAGTCATTCCATTAGGAAGTGCAGAAAAAGAAAATACATAATTAGAGTCACATACTTGATTAGAACCATTTAATGTGAAACTGTTTTGAGTTGTGGTATGTACAGTAATGTTATTTATAGAAGTGTTCTGAAAACAACCATTAGCATTTGTTGCAAAAAGAGTCACATTGTAATTTCCAGAGTTATTGTAATGATGCGTTGGAGCAACATCAATTGAAGTATTCCCATCGCCAAAATCCCACAAATATTGATTGTTTCCTAAAGTATTGTTTTGAAATTGGAAATGGTTAGTAGCTTCACAAATATTTAATTGATCTACACTAAAAGTGGGGCTTGGACTTGAAGCGACATCAATATAGTTTGTTCTTACAAAATGATTTGTAGTTCCATCAGCATAAATAACATCTAATGTAACTGTATAGATTCCACTATTAGCATATATCTCTACTGGATTTTCCATGGTTGATGTATTTCCATTCCCAAAATTCCAATTCCACGAAACTCCGTTAGGAATTATAGAATGAAAGTTCACAACATAAGGCGCGCAACCAATAGTATCATTCGTTGCAAAACCTCCAGCCGATGGAGGTGGTTGAGGTTGACTCCATAAGTTTATGGTGATCAACATTGTTGATAGAAATAGTATAGTTTTAGATTTCATATATGTGGTTTTTTTATTTATTTTCAGAACAAACTTAACTAACTCCTAAAACATACTTAAAAACAGATTTCCTAACGTTTAATATGTGTTTCCGTTTGTAGAATTATTTGCAAAATCGACCTAAAAACTATGGTTTAAGAACATATTTTAAAAAATCATACTCTAGGAAGTTAATGAAGTACGAAGGGAAAAAGTCGTTGATGGTAATCGTATATAATGACGAGTTTTGAATCAAATTAAAACAAACACCTATGAAATATCTAATAACACTTATTTATTTAATTGCAAACCTAACAACTTTAGGTCAAACAAATACTAACAATGAAAATACTGTAGATTATAGAATAGTAGCTTTTAAATATACAGATAACAATACGATAAGCGCATCTAATATAGTCAATGCACCCAAAAAATTAAAAATTCACGTTCCTAATGCATTTTCACCTGATGGAGATGGATTTAACGATAGGTTCAATGCTGTTGCTGATGGAGTAGAGGAGTATTTAATCGAAATTTATAATAGATGGGGAGAAAAAGTTTACTTCTCTGAGAATATAAATGAATCTTGGGATGGAACATACAAAGGTTCAAATGCTATTCAAGATGCTTATGTATATGTTATAAAAGCAAAAGGTATTGAGGATTTATATCCTACCACTTTGAAAGGTACAGTTTCTTTAGTAAGATAATTAACAAAATGAAAATCAATATTATTATGAAAAAATATATAAAAATAAAGTTAGTCATTCTATCAATACTCTTGATGAGTAATAGTTTTTATTCTCAAGATATAGAATTTAGTCAATTCTATGCAACAAAGAATTATTTGAATCCTGCTTTTACAGGACTTACTGAGGGGAATTCATTTACAACTTGCTATAGAAATCAATGGCCAAGTATTAAAAAAGCTTATGAAAGTCATTATGTAAATTATGAATTGAAATTGAACAAATACAACGCTGGTCTTGGTATTTATTTTTTAAATGACGTAGCAGGCGAAGGGTCTTTAAAAAGACAAACTTTGGCTTTTCAATATTCAAAATTTTTTAGATTTACCAAAAAACTATATGGTTCGTTTGGATTAAGAGGTTCTTATAATATCAATTCAATTGAATGGGACAAACTCACTTGGGGAGATATGATAGATGTGAGAAGAGGGTTTATCTATAATACCAATCAACCGATGGGATCATCTTTTGAAAACTACTTTGATACAGGCGCAGGATTTCTTTTATACACTGATAAATTGAATGGAGGTGTTGCTGTTGAACATATAAACAGACCTAATATTGGATTGTTGAATGTGAGTAATGATTCAAAACTCCCTATAAGGTATAAATTACACTTAGGAGGCAAGATAAGACTACAAGAATCTCCAAATGCAACAGAAGTATATATTGCACCACAATTAATATATACTCAACAAGGCAAAAATAAACAGATTGCGGTGGGTTCATATTTAATTATTAGTAAATTTGCCTTGGGTGTTTGGCATAGAGTAAATGATTCATTTATTTTCTTAATAGGAATGGAACAAAATGATTTTAGAATAGGTTATTCTTATGATTTAGGAACAAATTCATTGATTAATTTTTCTGGAGGAGCACACGAAATTTCATTGACATACAATTTCAAACAAAAATCATACAACGGGAAAAAGAAATATAGAGTTATTTATTGTCCTAAATTTTAATGAAATTTTATAAGTGCATAACAAAAAGTAAAATATATATTCATAGCTTGTTTAAAATCAGCGTTTAACAATTTTTTTGCGATATAGTTTAGACCATACTTAAGGCTGCTTATTGCTCTACGTATGTGATTGGGAATATGGTTTTTATTAAGATCATCAAACTATTTGGTGATTTTTATAGTTGGATAACTTTGCTCGTATTTTCTTTATGATTCTTCTTAAAAGACTAACATATCATTTGTTTGAATGGCTTTTATCTAGTCTCAAAACTGGAAGTATGATTTGCCTAGTATTGCCATCGTGGATAAATAATTCATTTTTTATATAAACTGTTCATAGAAAGCATAAAACATCTATAAATGCTGACTTACAAGAGTAGTATCATATGTTACATCAACATCGATAGTAATTCCATATCGACTTTTCAAACGCTCCACATAACGGTATAAAATCATAAAAAATAGCGAAAATATAAGCATTATTTACACAGTTTTCATACCTTGAAATTTTTGGTAGAGAAACTTAATCTACTTACCTGTGTTTGGGATAAGGATTCTGGTTCAAATTATATAAAAAAACAATTAAAAATTAAAATTAATAGCGGTATAAAAGTCATTTTCTTCCTAAAAAACAATTGAAATATTCTGAAACTTTGAAGGTTTTCGATAGAAAAATTCATTAGTTTCAGTTATATCCCGCATACGAGGACTCTCGCCAAAAGCGGAGCTCGCATCAAAAAGGGAAATAATTAACTAAAAACTACTTTGATGCGGTACAACCCGTTTTTCCTTCTAGTTTTTTAGTCGAAACTGTTCTTTTATATGCGTTTTGAACTGAATTTTATCCCGAACTCGATTGCTATCGGATCAGGTTACTTGTAACGCATCTTTGAAAACAATGTCGTTTTTTACATTTATATCCTCATAATCTTTTACTAGAGTGAATAATCGTTGCTTCAATTGTTCATATCTACTACAATTTATACATAAATCATTACGTTGATTTGGAATGAATTTACTTACTCTTTTTTAATAAGTTATATATGCTCTTTAGTTTCTCTAAATATACTACCGCTCCGTCAAAATAAATTTCTTGAGTAGAAAAATCTAATAAAACTTATTTGTTATCTCGAGAAAATAATGTATTTTTGAAAATTATTGAATGTTTACAAAGTTTTTGTTTTTTTAGTCAATTAAAAAAAACACTTTGTAAACAATTATTAACTTTCTTTATTATGAATTTTTCGGGTTAAATAAATTTATAATTTTGGCTCTTATAAATAAAATTTTAGATTATGTATGGTTTAGTAAACAAAGCAATAAAAGATTTAGTAGTTAAAGAATTTGGCGATCAAACGTGGGACGAGGTTTGTAAAATGGCTGGTTTTGAGGAAGGAGATTTTGTTGGAATGGAACGTTATCCGGATAGTTTGACCTATCAATTAGTCGGAAGTATATCGAAGATAACCAATATGGAATCAAAAGATGTTTTAGAAGCATTTGGAGAGCATTGGATACTGTACACAGCAGATGAGGGATACGGTGATATCATGAATTTGTCAGGCAATAATTTTGTTGATTTTTTAAGTAACTTGGATATGCTACATGAACGCATCGCAGGATTAATGCCGCATCTTTCACCGCCAAAATTTACCACGCGCAATTCAACACAACAATCTATAGAATTAGAGTATCGCTCAGAACGTGCAGGATTAACTCCAATGCTTTATGGGCTTATAAAAGGGCTCGCTAAAAGATATGACATGGTTGTTTCAGTAGAGCAAATAGAGTTTAAATCAACTACACATGATTGTGATGTATTTCGTATAACTTTCTGATTAAAAAGAGAAGAGCTGTGTATGTAGATTTAATATCATCTGTAGAAAAATCGTTTCTTATTGCTACAGGAAAGTCAATTTCTATAACACAAAGTAAAGACTCATCGCAATCGGTTGATACTTTTGATTCCGCTCAAGACCGTTCTCAGACATTTGATAATGTCAATCTGAGACTTAATGATCCTTATGGGAATACCCTAGTAATTACCATCACCTCATCGCTTACTTTGACATTAAATGATGTAGAATTAATACAATCATTATTTAAGATTGCGTTGTTTCAGTCAGATAATTTTGAGTATAGAACTGAAGATGAACTTTACCTTGACGGAATAGGTGCAAACAATAACTTTTTCATTGCGCTCAATAAATCAGGTAATATTTTGCGATGTGGAACCTACTGGAAAAAAGCGCAATTCAATCTTGAAACCGGTTGTTCGTTTCTCGATTATTTTACTATTGATAACCCTACAAAATCCTTATTGGATTATTTAGAATATGCCAAAATAAACAGAAATATTACGTTCTTCAAGTTTACTAATTTCAATGGCAGATTTAAATCTACTATCATTCAATACAATCAGATGTATGTTTTGTTGGTTCAACCTGTTATTAACTCAGATTATTCTCTAAAGATTTATGATCTAACGTTAAAGGATTTTTTGCCTCATGAATACATTGCTGAATTTGTTTTTTTGCAAGCGACTTCTCAAAAATCGTTAGAAGATTCTCAAAAATTGCTCTCAAAAATTAAAGAACGGAATAAAGAAATTGAGTCAATTTCTCGATTTCCATCAGAAAATCCAAGTCCTATTTTAAGATTTACAACAGAAGGGCAAATACTGTATTCAAACGATGCAACAAAAAAGTATTTTCATGAAGATCAAATTAAAAAAGAGATCGACTTTAAAACGATAATTAAATTAACTATACTAAGAGACAATAAAATTTTAGACGGTGAATGTTATTTAAATAATCGAACATATCTCTATCGTTCTATATATTTCGAAAAAGAACAATACCTAAATATGTATTTATTTGATATCACGTATTATCTTGAAGAGATCAAGAAATTAAATACAGAGGTGATTATTCAAAGAGATTTTTATGAACAAATACTCAATCGCATTCCAAATGAAATTTCTTTATTTGATAAAACCGAGCAGTGCATTTTTACGAATACTGAAAAACGTAGAGATGCAGATAAAAGTGCAATAACTTCAGGAAAAGAAGATTTTGAATTTAACGATAAAGATACTCTACAAGCAATAAATAGGTTGAAGCTACTTAAAAAAGTGCTAACGAAGAAAAAAGAGTATGAAATTGTTGAAGAGTATAGTTTGAGTGATGGTAGAAAGCAATATATTTTGCAAAAATTTTATCCGGTCATAAATAACGACATTTTAGACTTTGTAATTGTATATTCTACTAATATATCGGCCATAGTAGAATCACAACAGAAAAACAAGTTATTAATTGAAGCCAGCCCTGATATAATTCAGAGTGTTGA
>CAWUIK010000109.1:0-7741 GCA_963922585.1 uncultured Flavobacteriales bacterium
AAATGCTTAAAAGGAAGAGGTAGCTTTAAACTACCGTCCCCAAACATTTTTATAGTATTTATAAGCTTTAATCTTGAAAAACCAAGAATTTGGCAACATGCTTCGTAAAAAAGACTAAATTCGTAGAAGAAATTTTATTGAAGGCAACTTTTGGAAATTACATTCAACTATATAGATTTATTAATTCTAGTTCTCTGGATTCTTGGTTGGATTTTGATGTATGCAAAATTCCCAAAAAACGTGCATTTTGATATTTCAAAATCATTTTTCAAAAAGCATCAATTTTTTATAATTGGATTTGTTTTTCTGATGTTTTTTCCAATGATTTGGGTCAACCTTTTCAGAGGAAATGAAATACAAAATTACAAGAAACTTAGGAATGAATACCTAGAGGTAAATACCAATGGAGAAATGATGGCTTTTTATCAAAAGGCGATTAAATGGTATCCTGATAATCCTATAGTTCACTTAGATTATATTGTGTATTTTGATTCTTGGAGAATAGAGTCTGATTTAGAAAGGTTAGCAATTTCGTACCAAAAAAGAATACAATCCAATCCAAATGATGAACGCGCAAAACAATTATCCTTAATTGGGTATGGAATTACTAGAATTGATGAGTTCATCATTCATGAACCACTTGCTACTTCTGATACCAACGATGCTTTGTATCAGTTTGCAAAAGGAGTGGCGTGTTATTTAGAAGGTAATTACCTCAATACTCAATATCATTATATCAAAGCAATGCAACATCCCGATCTTGAAGATGTGGCATTTAGGCAACTTAAAAACTTGTGGTATCAACATTTTACGGAACAAGATGTAAGAAAAATGGCTTACAATTATGATGTGGCTAAAGTCATGAACTTTTCTTATAGAAGAAATATTTACATACAAGATGGTGCTTGGAATTGGTATATAATGAATGCACTTCAAAGAGATTTTCTGTCAGCAGATGTTTCTGGTTATTTAGCAGTATTGCTATCAATGGCTATCTGGATTTTGTTTATTTATAAAATGCTGTTTATTCAAATAGATAAATGGAAGTTGATTCTTCCACTTTTTATTTTAGGAACCATATTGCCTATTTTAGTATATGTATTTAGTGATTTACTTTCTTATTTGTACAGCATCATCGATATAGATTGGAATCATCAAGACTTTTGGTATAATTTCATCAATATAGGAATGGTGGAAGAATTGGTAAAGTTTATTCCTTGGTTCATCATATATCTGATTTTCAAAAAACACTTTAGTAAGCCTGTACATTTCATGCTATTACCTATTGTTTCTGCATTGGGCTTTGCATTTTCAGAGAATCTTATCTATGTTAATTCTAATGACTATGAAATTTTATTTATCAGAAGTACAATTTGTGTTGCTATTCATATTACTTGTTCTTCAGTAATTGGTTATGCTTTATATTTGGGCAATTTAAAAAATGAAAAATGGAAATCTTATATATATGTTTTAGGTGGCTTTTTATTAGCTAGTTTAATTCACGGTTTATATGACTACTATATTTTTACAGGTTATGGATTGTTGAATATTTTAGTTTTTCTTTTTGGATTACATATTTTCATTATTTTAATAAATAATGCGCTTAATTTTTCAAAAATTACAGATAAAAATGCTACCAAAAAGATAAGAAATTCTGGAGTTTTTTTGATGACAGGCTTATTTGTTGTCTTTTTATGTCAATATATGATTGTTGCTATTGATTTTGGTAAAACTAATGCCAATATTATGTTTGAACAAAATCTAATTTATGCATTGATTACAATGATTTATCTTTTTTCTATGTTTAGAAAAATCAAACTCAAGCCAGGTGTAATGCTTCAGTTTTCATTTGCAGATATGTTTGGTCAGTTTTTTATGCCAAATAGAACAAATATTATTGAAGTTGATTATATCCAAAAGTCATTCAAATTATTTGCCCCAAAAACAAATATATATATCGGAAGTCAGTTACCTGTTGTAGTAACAGTGATAGACAATATTACTATACAAGGCGACTCAGACTGGTTGTTGGTGTCTTTTCAAAAACCTATCTATTTGAATAATTGTCATTCAAAAGAAGCAGTTCTTAAAACAAAAGATAACGAACAAGAATTATTTATGGATAAAGTGGAAGTGATGTTGCTTTTTATCCCAGATTATAAAGCATTTGTTACTAGAGATAAACACCATTCATCAGATTTTATTTATTCAGGAAGAGTTTATTCTCGTCCAAATTCAGATTTTTAAATTATGTCATCAACACAAAATATAAATGTAATTAAAGCATCAGGAGATAAGGTTGCTTTTGATGAAAACAAACTGAGAAAATCTTTGGTGAATTCAGGTGTGAGTGACGATGAAATAAGTCACATTTTAGAGTATGTGGATGGATTACTGTATGATGGAATTTCTACAAAGGAGATTTATAAAAAGGCGTATTCTTTGATAAAAAAATCCTCGAAATCTAATGCGGCAAGATATAAATTGAAGAAAGCTATTTTCGAACTAGGTCCTTCAGGTTTTCCATTTGAAATTTTAGTAGGAGAGTTGCTAAAATTAGAAGGATATGAAGCAGAAGTTGGCGTAATCATTGAAGGCCATTGTATCCCACATGAAGTAGATGTTGTTGCCACAAAAGGAAATAAGCATTATCTTGTAGAATGTAAGTTTCATGGGGATGCATCAAGGATTTGTAATGTTAAAATTCCTCTTTATATCAATTCAAGATTTATCGATATTCAAGAAAAGTTAAAATCTACCAATGATAATCAACACTTATATCATCAAGGTTGGATCGTAACTAATACAAGGTTTTCTGATGATGCCGCAAAATATGGGGAATGTATGGGCTTGCAATTGATCAGTTGGGATTCGCCCCGAAATGGAAGTTTAAAAAACAGAATAGACAAAGCAGGTTTACATCCAATCACTTGTCTTTCAAATTTGACAATTTCAGAAAAACAAAACTTAATTGACAGAAAAATTATTTTTTGTAAATCATTATTAAATAACAAAAATATCCTTAATCAAATAGGAATAAATAACCCTAAAAGACAACAGAAAATTCTTTCTGAAGTCAAAGGATTATGTAATTATAAATCATATCATGTCGAAAAATAAACTAAATATACACTTTCTTGGTGGTGTAGGAACAGTAACAGGTTCTAAATATCTTATAGAAACTGATGAACAAAATATATTGGTGGATTGTGGATTATTTCAAGGAATAAAATCCTTAAGAATGTTAAATTGGGAGTATCTACCTGTTGATGTTTCAAAGATTGACTGTGTTTTGCTTACCCACGGACATTTAGACCATGTTGGTTTTTTGCCAAGATTAGTAAAAATGGGTTTTAAAGGAACGATATACGGAACTGCACCTACCATAGCTATCGCAAAGGTTATTCTTAAAGATAGTGCAAAAATCCAAGAAGAAGATGCGGAAAGAGCCAATCAAAAAGGATACTCAAAACACGAAGTAGCAGAAGCACTTTATACGCTAGAAGATGTGGAAAAGACGATGGAGCACTTCGTAAATGTTCACGAAGGACAATGGTTTGATTTGCTAAATGGAACAAAAGCTAGATGGCAATATAATGGTCACATCATTGGTTCTACATTTATAGAATTAGATGTTTGTGGAAAGATTATCGTTTTTTCGGGCGATATTGGTCGAGAAGATGATTTACTTTTGGAAAAACCAAAAAGACCACAGAAAGCAGATGTTCTTTTGGTCGAAAGTACTTATGGAGATAGACTTCATATAGAAGAGGATGTCGAAAATCTTTTGATTGATATTATTCAAAAAACGTATGAAAAAGGTGGTAATTTAATCATTCCGAATTTTGCGGTAGAACGTACTCAAACTTTAATGTATATTTTGTGGAAGTTAAAAGAAAGCAATGCAATTCCCAAAATGCCTATGATAATGGATAGCCCAATGGGAGCAAATGTTTGGGAAATATTTGCACGTTATTCAGAATGGCAAAAACTTTCACACAAAGAATTTGATTCTATTTCGAATGCTTTTAAAATAACTACATCTTACAAAGAAACTTGGGAAACTATAGACGATAAAAGACCCAAAATAATTGTAGCAGGAAGCGGTATGATTACAGGAGGTAGAGTTTTGACATATATCAAACAATTGATTAATAAACCAGAAACATCAGTTTTATTGGTTGGATATCAAGCAGAGGGAACTCGTGGAAGAAGTTTATTGGAAGGCGCACAAGAAATAAAAATTCACGGAAAGTATAGAGAAGTTAAAGCAGAAATATTCTCCTGTCAAAGTTTATCTGCTCATGGGGATCAAACAGAATTATTAAATTGGATGAGCGACATCGAAAATGTACCTCAAAAGGTGTTTTTAGTTCATGGAGAACCTCACTCAGCAGACGTGTTCAGAGTTAAAATTAAAGATGTTTTGGGCTGGGATGCACAAATACCTAAAATGTACAGTATTGTAGACCTTAATAGTTGATAAAACGAAAAAAGCCAATCTATATTAATAGATTGGCTTTTTATAAATTGAAAAATTGATTATCTTTTGCTTAATTCAACGTAATCTCTTTTGGTAGCACCAGTATAAACTTGTCTTGGTCTTCCAATTGGTTCATTGTTTTCAACCATTTCTTTCCATTGACCAATCCATCCTGGAAGTCTTCCTAAAGCAAACATTACTGTAAACATTTCAGTTGGAATTCCCATTGCTCTGTAGATGATTCCAGAATAGAAATCAACATTTGGATACAAACCTCTTTGGATGAAATACTCATCTTCTAAAGCAACTTTTTCTAATTTTTTAGCAATATCTAAAACAGGATCTACAATTCCCATTTTTGCCAATACATCGTCTGCAGCTTTTTTGATAATAGTTGCTCTTGGATCGAAGTTTTTGTATACTCTGTGTCCGAATCCCATCAATCTAAATGGATCGTCTTTATCTTTTGCTTTTTCAATCCATTTATCTACATCACCTCCATCATTTTTGATGTTTTCAAGCATTTCAATTACGGCTTGATTTGCACCACCATGTAGAGGTCCCCAAAGTGCTGTAACTCCAGCAGCAATAGAAGCATATAGATTGGCTTGAGAAGAACCAACAATTCTTACAGTTGAAGCAGAACAGTTTTGCTCGTGATCTGCATGAAGAATTAATAATTTGTTCAAAGCAGAAGCTGTCACAGGATCTGGAACGTAGTCTTCAGTAGGCATTGAAAACATCATGTGAAGGAAGTTTTCACAATAATCGTATTTGTTCAATGGATAAACCACTGGATGTCTTTTAGAAAATTTGTGAGACCATGCAGCAATCGTAGGTAATTTTGCAATTAATCTTTGAATAGTTAAATCTATTGCAACTTTAGGTCTGTTTGGGTTTTGAGATTCAGGATAGAAAGTTGAAAGAGAACAAACCATAGAAGCAGCAATTCCCATAGGGTGTGCTCCTCTTGGGTAAGCTTCTAAGAAGTGTTTCATGTCTTCGTGAACCAAAGTATGTCTAACGATAGCGTCTTTAAATTCTGAATATTCTTTTGGTGTAGGCAATTCACCATAGATAATAAGATATGCCACTTCCAGAAACTCTGCTTTTTCTGCTAATTGCTCAATTGGATATCCTCTGTATCTCAAAATACCTTTCTCACCATCCAAAAATGTTATAGCACTACTAGTTGATCCAGTGTTTTTGAATCCATAATCTAAAGTTATGTATCCTGTTTTGGATCTCAAACTTGAAATATCAATAGCTTTTTCATTCTCTGTACCAACTGTTGTTGGGAATTCATAGGTTTCTCCTTCTAGGATTAATTTAGCATTTTCGCTCATCGTTGTAATTTATTAATTTTTGTAACTATTCTTCTGAAACTGCATAATTTCTCAGTCGTGTAAAATTAACAATCAATTTTAATTATGGAAAGATTTTTCAAAAAAAAAGTAAAAAATATTTTACTAAAAATTGTTTTTTCTTCGATGAATTTTTGCTTAAGATATAATGGATTTATATAAAATAAAAAAGGGCTGCACTTATATTAGCAACCCTTTAAAAATTTTATTCTTAAAAAATAATTATTTACCAAATTTACCTATGTTTTTTGGAGCAGGTCTGTGCTCTATTAGTAGACCTACACATACAATTTGTCCTGCTTCAAGTTCTCCACCTTCACCTCCAACTTCAGGAATGTAAACTTCAATTGTTAATTTTCTAGTTTTATCAGAAATGAATTCAAAAAGACTTGCTTCTTCACTTTTATAACCATCGTATCTTACAATTTTCTTTTCAGTGAAAACTCTTTTTTTAACTTCTTTTTGAACTTTCTTTTCAACAAACTCGCCATCTGCATTTTCTTCAGAAACAGTCTCTGTAACTGTTGATGTAACCCATTCTGCTTGATTGACAGTTTCAGTGATTTTAAATTTAAGTTTACCATCCATTTCCATATAATCAGGACAGCAAGCAGAAATTCTGTAATCCATGCCTTTATATACAACAATTGTTACTTCGGCTGTATCGCCTTGCATGAATGCCCCGCTTTGAGATTGTTGGTTAAAAACATAACCGTCTTTTTTGTTATAAATACAATCTTGTACAACTCCATTACATAGATATTGAGAAGTTTGTCCGTATGATACCATGGAAATGGAAGCAAAAGCAAACAGAGCAAATTTACTGATTAATTTTTTCATAATAATAACTTTTTAAAATTAGAGTTCTGCGTTGATAATGCTATTACGCAAATCTGATACCAAAGATTTTAGAACTACAAAATCTTCAGCGCTCATGCTTACATCTGCACCTCCGGTTAATACATATACTCCATCTTCTTGAGTAGTTGAAATTTCATCACCTTCAATAACTTCTAGATTCATGAAAAATTCATCCAACGGAATCATTTCTTCCATTACAGTCATCACGCTTTCATCATCTTGATATTGCATAAGGAAGCCCATTAGGTTTTCCATAGTTAGCTTTTGATCTGCCAATCTTTTTGAAAATTCACTTCCTTCAACAAATTCGCTTGAATTTGCCAAAATATGAACAGATTCAACCCATCCTCCAATTACAATAAGTGCAAGGGTTGCTCCTCTTTCATTTGCTTCTAAATAAGAATAAGCATCATAGTATGTTTCATTAGAAAGTGATGTCAATGAATCTGATTTCCCAGAATTGATGTTTTCTTCAATTCTTTTGAAAACTGTTTCATCAAATGCACTACTAATATTAAGACTTTCACCTAATTTTCTGATTACTTTGAAATATGCTAAAGTATTTGTTCCTTCATTGTAAGTTGCAGCCATAGCTAAATCAGCAGAATAAACTCCAAAATTTAATGCTTGTGACATTGATTCGTTATATTTCTCGACATTAGCTGGATCATTCATCAATGAAGCATTAAAAGGCATGTTTAATGTTTTTAATACATTAAACAACTCATTAGGAGTTGGAACAGCATAATAAACATTATGGTTTACCTCTGGCTCAACAACTTCAGGAACAACTGGTTTTTTGTTATCTTCTGGCTTTTTAGGTTCTTCACCTCCACAACTTACCATTAATAGAGATGCGCTCATTGCACCTATAATTATTGGTTTCCATGTATTTAATTTTTTCATTAAGAAATCTTTTTAGTTTTTAACTTAGAGCAAAAATAATAATAAATTATTCATATCATCAAATATTATTACAATCTTTAATAATTTAAGGGTGAATCATTTGAATTTTACTACATTTTATCCATAA
>CAWUIK010000110.1:0-7687 GCA_963922585.1 uncultured Flavobacteriales bacterium
TTTAATACTGTAAACAGATTTTGCAACAAGGCTGTATTTTAGATATGAAAGTATTTGAAAAATCAAAAGTGTTTACCGTTTTTTAAATGATTGTTGTAATTTTAGCCGCTAAATTAATTTTTTTTTAATGAAAATCATTCTAACCTTCAAGTTAATTGCCTTATTTGTGCTCAGCACATTTGCGCAAAATCATTTCAATACCAATGGCGTGCACTCTAAAAATGTTCCTCATATCGTTTTTACAAATGCTACGATTCACATAGACGGTGACAACACGATTAATAACGGTATGTTGATTATCAGAGATAATAAAATTGTATATGTAGGTGCAAAAACCAAAATTTCTGACAATATTGTAGAGCATGATTTAAAAGGAAAACATATCTACCCTTCCTTTATTGAGTTGAATAGTGATTTTGGTATTCCAAAGCCAACAGAAAAATCTAGAAGTAATTCACCTCAGTATAATTCCTCTAAAAAAGGAACGTATTATTGGAATGAAGCCATCAAAACTGAAGAACATTCCATTGATCAATTTCAATATAATAATAAAGATGCAGAAAAATTAAGGAAAAATGGCGTTGGTGTTGTTGTATCAAACAATCAAGATGGTATTTCTAGAGGAACAGGCCTGCTTACTGCTCTAACCGAAAAGGAAGAAAATCAAATCATAGAAAGTAAAATATCAAGTCATTTCTCTTTTAAAAAAGGAAGTTCAAGACAAGTTTATCCATCTTCTTTAATGGGTTCTATTGCTCTTTTAAGACAATATTATTATGATTTGGAATATTATCAAAATAATTTAGCCACACAAAAACCGAATTTAACACTTGATGCTGCTATCGAACAATCTAAACTCCCTAAGTTTTTTAGTGTTAGGGATAAATTATCGATTCTAAGAGCAGAAAAAGTAGCCAAAGAATTTAACCTCAAGTTCAATTACATAGGAAATGGCGATGAATATCAAGAAATTAAGGCCCTTAAAGAAAATATTGAAAGTACGCTTATCATTCCGTTAAACTTCCCTAAGCCATATGATGTAGAAGACCCTTTTGATGCAAAATATGTTTCTTTGGCTGATTTAAAACACTGGGAAATGGCCCCTTCTAATGCTTACCTTTTGTATAATGAAGGTATTCCTTTTGCGATTTCAACTGAAGGAATTGATAAAGATGGAGACTTCTTCAAAAACCTTAGATTAGCAGTTCAAAGAGGTTTATCTAAAAGTTATGCTCTGAATGCTTTAACTAAAATCCCTGCTCAAATCATTGAAAAAGACAATGTTTTAGGTACATTAGAGAAAGATAAATTAGCCAATTTTATCATTACTTCTGATGATATATTTAATGAAGGTGCTTTGATTCACGAAAACTGGGTTCAAGGAAGTCAGTATATTATAAATAGTTACGATGTAGTTGATGTAAGAGGAACTTACAGTCTAAATGTCAATCAAATTATTAGAACTTTAAAAGTGACAGGAACACCATCCAAACCTAAAGGTTCTTTGGAATACAACATTGTCACAGATAGCGTAAGTGATTCTGGTGATTTGGTAATTGATAAAGTAACTGGAAAACCAATAAAAACAACCAAAGAAAAGAAAGTTGATGCCAAAATCAATGTAAGTAAAGACTTCATTAATGTATCATACGAACTTGCCGAAGGTAGTTATAGATTGAGCGGTAATATTAATTTTGATTCTGGAAGTTGGGATGGAAAAGGTCAGATGCCTTCGGGAGAATGGACAGAATGGACAGCGATTCGAAAAGAGAAAAATAAATCTGATGCCAAAACATCAGAATCTTTTAGCGATACTATCATCAGTACTAAATTTAATTATCCAATGATGGCTTACGGATGGGATTCTTTGCCAATTCAAAAACCTATCTTAATCAAAAACGCAACGGTTTGGACATTGGAAGGCGAAGGCAAAATACAAGCAGATGTTTTGGTTAGAAATGGAAAAATTGCCTCTATTGCCAAAATCTTGGATGTAGTTGATAAAACTACTATTGTAATTGACGGAAAAGACATGCATCTTACCCCTGGTATTATAGATGAGCATTCTCATATCGCAATTTCTAGAGGTGTAAACGAAGGTTCTCATGCCATTACTGCTGAAGTTAGAATTGGAGACGTTGTAAGAAATGATGATGTAAACATTTACAGACAACTAGCAGGGGGAGTTACGGCTTGCCAATTGCTTCATGGCTCTGCAAATCCCGTAGGAGGTCAAAGTGCATTAATAAAACTAAGATGGGGACAAACACCAGAAAACATGAAAATAGAAGGTGCAGATGGATTTATTAAATTTGCCTTAGGAGAAAATGTGAAGCAATCCAATTGGGGAGATTATAACACAATTAGATTTCCACAAACAAGAATGGGTGTAGAGCAAGTATATTACGATGCATTTATCAGAGCCAAGGAATATGAAAAAGCATGGCAAACCTTTGAAATAGAATCGAGCAAAAAGAAAAATAACGCTATTGCCCCAAAAAAAGACATACAAATGGAAGCTTTAGTGGAAATCATCAATAGCAAAAGATTTATTTCTTGCCATTCATATGTTCAATCCGAAATTAATATGTTGATTCATGTTGCAGATTCGATGGGTTTCAAAATTAACACTTTTACTCATATTTTGGAAGGCTATAAATTGGCAGACAAAATGAAAACACACGGAGCAGGTGGTTCTACGTTTTCTGATTGGTGGGCTTATAAATATGAAGTTAATGATGCCATTCCTTACAACGCTTCATTAATGAACCAAATGGATGTAGTTACTGCAATCAATTCTGATGATGCTGAAATGGGAAGAAGACTCAATCAAGAAGCTGCAAAAGGAATGAAATATGGAGGTATGACTGATGTTCAGGCACTGAAAATGGTCACATTAAATCCAGCAAAATTATTGCATCTTGATGATAGAATGGGGTCCATAAAAGAAGGTAAAGATGCTGATTTAGTGCTTTGGACTGCACATCCTTTGAGTATATATGCTAAGGTTCAATATACTATAATTGATGGTATTATATACTATGACCAATCAAGAGATTTGCAAATGCAAAAAGAAATGGAAACTGAAAGAACTCGCATCATCAATAAAATGATTCAGGAGAAAAACAATGGTGCGCCAACTCAAAAAGTGGTGGGCAAAAAAGAAAGAACACACGTTTGTACTTCTATTGACGAAGATGAGTTATAAAATTTAATTAAGAGAAAGATAATGAATACTATACAAAATAAAACCAGCCTTTTTTCATTAGGGTTAATGACGGTCTCATTAATATTGATGACTTCAAGTATTTTTGCTCAAGATGCACCTGCACCTGAAAATTCAAAAAAAATCCTTTTGATTAATGCAAAAGCACATATTGGCACTGGAAAAGTAATTGACAAATCAGCTATAGGTATTGAGAATGATAAAATAGTACTTGTAAAAGATGCACTTGCATACACCTACAAGGCAACAGATTATGATACGATTATTGACTTAAAAGGAAAACATATATATCCTGGATTTATTGCTCCCAACACTACCTTAGGTCTTACAGAAATTGAAGCAGTGAGAGCATCTGTAGACGAGAGAGAAGTAGGCATTTTTAATCCGCATGTTCGATCTTTGATTGCTTACAATACAGATAGTAGAGTTACACCTACCGTTAGAACAAATGGTGTTTTAGTAGGACAAATCACTCCAAGAGGAGGTATTATAAGTGGCACATCATCTATTGTTCATTTTGATGCTTGGAATTGGGAAGATGCTGTTTACAAAGAAGATGATGGAGTGCATTTGAACTGGCCAAATTCAATTGAAAAAAGAGGATGGTGGGCAGAACCAGGACCTTCTAAAAAATCGGATAAATATGCTGAAAAGATTACCGAAATTGAGCAGTTTTTTGATTTAGCAAAAGCGTATCACAATCAAAAACCAAAAGATAAAGAATCTATAGATGTGAGGTTGGAAGGCATGAAGAAAATTTTTACTGGAGAAAGTAATCTTTACATTCACGCTTCTCTTTACAGAGAAATCAATGATTTGATAAACTTTAAAAAGAAATACAACATTGCAAAAGTGGTTGTAGTTGGAGGATATGATAGTTATCTTTTAGCCAAAAAACTCAATGAGAATAATATTGCAGTTGTATTACAAAGAATTCATAGTCTTCCTGAAAGGCCTGAAGATGATGTAAATTTACCTTATAAGTTGCCTAAAATATTATCAGATGCTAAAGTACTTTTTTGTCTTGAAAATTCTGGAGATATGGAGCAAATGGGCACTAGAAACCTACCATTCTATGCTGGAACAGCAGTTGCGCATGGTTTGGATTATGAAATGGCTGTTGCTTCACTTACGTTGAATGCTGCAAAAATTCTTGGAATCGATCATAAACTAGGTTCTCTAGAAGTAGGCAAAGATGCAACTTTGTTTGTTTCTGAAGGTGATGCTTTAGACATGATGACCAACAATGTGATAATGGCAATGATACAAGGAAGAACTATAAATTTGGACAATCACCAAAAAAGAAATTACGAAAAGTACAAAGAGAAATTTGGTTTGGAGTAACATTTATTTTATTGAAAGTAAATCTTCTTAAATTTAAGAGTACCTTTGTATCATAAAAAAACATAATCATGAAAAAATCAAATACTTTTGTTCTTACTTTATTATTCGTTTCTTTGCTAATCTTCAACAATTGTAAAAAAGGAGAAAACGATCCTTTTTTATCTCTCAAATCAAGAGATGCAAGAATAACTTCTACATGGAAATTAGTAAAATTAGAGAACACTACTTTAAATACTTATATTTTTTCGGGAACAACTAACTCTGATACTTACACGAGTACATTTGACGGAAATAACATGACTGAATCATACAACGGTGGAAGTTCTTCAACCTACCCATATTCTATGGAATTTGATATTCAAAAAGACGGTAGATATACAGTTACAATAATTGAAGACGGAGACACTGATATAGATACAGGATTCTGGTGGTGGCTTAATGATACTAAGAAAAAAACTAGAATTGCTTTTGATGATGATTATGACTCTTTTGAAGTCAATCAGTTAAAAAGTAAAGAACTTATTCTAAAACAAGAAAACTATTATAAAGCAACAAATCAGAATGGTGAAATCAATGAATCAACAAGTACAGTGATTATGACTTTTGAAAAGAAATAATCATTTTTGTAGATATTCTAAAACCAAACTTGCTGTTTTTTGGCTTGCTCCTATTCCTCCACAATCTGTAATAAGTTGATTGTAATCTGCTAACATTTTTATACGTTTGGGATTTTCTTCTTCCAAAAGATGTTTCAATTCTTTATCAATATTTTCTTTGGTAAGTTCGTTTTGAATCAACTCTTTTACTACTTCTTTGTCTTCAATTAAGTTGACCAATGAAATATATTTGACTTTAATAATTCTTTTAGCAATTTGATAAGACAAAGCATTTCCTTTGTAACAAACCACTTGAGGTACTTTAAATAAAGCAGTTTCCAAAGTAGCTGTTCCAGATGTAACCAAAGCTGCATGAGAGTTGTTCAATAAATTATATGTATCACCCATTACCAAATCAACATTCTCGTTGGTTATAAAACTTCTATAAAAAGTTTCATCTTGTGAAGGAGCTCCAGCTATGATAAATTGATAATCAGGATATTGTTCTACTACAGATAACATAATTGGAAGTTTAACACTAATTTCTTGTTTTCTACTTCCTGGCAAAAGAGCAATTATTTTTTTACCCTCATTTAATTTATGTTTTAACAAAAAAGTTTCTTTCGCCAATGCTTCATTTCTAAACTGTTCGATGGCATCTATTAGCGGATGCCCAACAAAAGTGACAGTATATCCTAAGTTTTCGTAAAAAGGTTTTTCAAAAGGTAAAATCACATACATTTGATCGACCACTTTTTTGATTTTCTTGACTCTCGATTGTTTCCATGCCCAAACTTGTGGAGAAATATAATATAATGTAGGAATATTATGTTCTTTACAAAAATCTGCCATTCTCAAATTAAAACCTGGATAATCTATAAAAATTACTGCATCTGGTTTAAAATCTACAATTTGTTCTTTGCACAGTTTAAAATTTTTGCTGATGGTTCTAATATTCGTAATGACTTCCCAGAAACCCATGAAAGCTAATTCTCTATAATGTTTTAGAATATTTACACCTGATTTCTCCATCAAATCTCCCCCCCACCCTTTTATTTTAATATTAGGTTTCTGAAGTAATATTTCTTTAACTAAATTGGAACCATGTAAATCCCCAGAAGCTTCACCAGATATAATAAATAACTTCATTAATGCATTAAAAATATTAATCCTAAAAACATTATTGTAATAAATATTAAACCTTTCAATGCTTTATCCATTTTCCATTGAAAAAATAAAAAATAAAATGCTAACATATTGGGTAGCAAACTAAATGTTAGAATTTCCATATAATAATTGTTTTTTCCCATCAATAAATTCCAAAAACCTTCAATAGTATATGAATTTGAAGGATCTTTTACCCACTTAGAAAGAAAAAAACCAAAGACAGTCAACACAAAACCTAGTAAAAGACCAACCCATACATTATCTATTTTTTTCTTTACAACTTCCCATTTCATTTTATAAAACTACTTTTAATTATCAATATACAAAGTTAATGATATTTATCTTGAAACTTACAAATTATTATTAATTGCTCTTTCATATATTTTATAGATTCAAATTATGTTTACATTTATCAATGAACTTATATTTTGTTTTTTTAATAATCTTTTTAATTAAAATAAATAGGATATAGTTAACAAATTTTATCATGAAAATGGTTTTGTTTAAATCAAAATACATTATCTTCGTCAACCAATGGGAAACTTAGTTATCATACCTACTTATAACGAAAAAGAAAACATCGAAGCAATTATAGATGCTGTTTTTTCGCTACCTGTTCAGTTTGAAATCCTTATTGTAGATGATGGTTCTCCTGATGGTACTGCAGATATTGTAAAAGAATTACAAAAAAAATTCCCTGGTTTTCTTCATATAGAAGAAAGAAAAGGAAAATTAGGTCTTGGTACTGCCTATATTCATGGATTCAAGTGGGCTTTAAAAAATGAGTATGATTTCGTATTTGAAATGGATGCTGATTTTTCCCATGACCCCAAAGATTTACCAAGATTATTAGAAGCATGCAAACCTGAGGGTGTTGGAATGTCAGTTGGATCTAGGTACTGCAAAGGTGGAAAAGTAAAAGACTGGCCTTTGGGAAGATATTTAATGTCTTATTTTGCTTCTCTTTATGTAAGAATCATGCTTTGGATCAATATTAAAGATACTACTGCTGGATTCAAATGTTATAAAAAAGACGTACTTCAAAAATTAAATTTAAATGATATATGGTTTATTGGTTATGCTTTTCAAATTGAAATGAAATATTCTACATTAAAATCAGGTTTCAAAGTTGTAGAAGTTCCTATATTATTTAAAGACAGAGAAAAAGGGACATCAAAAATGGATATGAAAATTTTTAAAGAAGCATTTTTTGGAGTATTAAAATTAAGAAAAAAGAAATTCAAATGAGTACCAAATTAATCCGAAACGCAACCATCGTTAATGAAGGTAAAAGATTTATTGGAAATGTATTAATTGAAAATGAAATCATTAAAACAGTTTCTAAAAATGAAAT
>CAWUIK010000111.1:0-7182 GCA_963922585.1 uncultured Flavobacteriales bacterium
ATTCTATTGTGATCCAACTGAGGAAAATCTGCAAGTAAACCTTGAATCACCTCTGCGGCTAATTCATCAGGTCTTTTAAATTTGAACAGACCTCTTGGTGCTTTTCCCACCGCTGATCTATATCCTGCTACTATATATGCTGTTTTCATTTTTTTATTTTTTTTATTTTAGATTAAAGATTAAAAGACAAAAGATATTAAGACCAAAAAATCCTACTCTAACGTTCTTTTAAAACCTCCAATCATTTTTTGTAATTCATTTATTTTATCTATAAAACTTTGAACTTCTATTTCAAAAAGGTTTGAAGAAATGATTAATTGAGTTTCTAATTCATATGATGAAGCCAAACTAATATCTAAAAATCTACTAAAATCTTTATTAGTTGTTCGACCACTTCCTTCTGCAATATTTGAAGAAATTGAAACAGCTGAGCGACACATCTGACTTTTTAAACCAAATTTTTCTTCAGAAGGCAATTCAGAAGCCAATAAATATAATTCTGTAACCAATTGAATTGATTGCTTCCATATATTTAATTCTCTAAAGTTGTGTTTCATTTTATACTGTTTTAATTTCTATTTTAAATTTTATAACCTTTTTTTTATTAAAGCCTAGAGTCTTTTGTCTTAAAATCTTGAGTCTTCTAGTCTGAAAAATCAATTTCTCAAAATCTTACCTGTCTGCAATATACTTTGAATTCTTTCTAAAGTTTTTTTCTCAGCACACAGTTCTAAAAAGGCTCTTCTTTCTAAATCTAGAAGATATTGTTCTGAAACTTCTGTAGGTTGTGACAAATCTCCACCACACATTACAAATCCTAATTTTTCAGATATAAGTTTGTCATGTTCAGAAATGTATTTTCCACTCCACATAGAATGAGCTCCAACATATACTATTCCAAGGCCTTCATTTCCATATACTACTATGTCTTTGCGTTTTGCAGGTTGTTGATATCCTTTATTAACCATATTTAAACAAACTTGTTTTGCATATGCTAATTGATGTGCTCTTGAAACAATCACTTCATCGATTCCTTCTCTATAGTAACCCAATTCGAACGCTTCATAAGCTGAAGTTCCTACTTTTGCTTGACCAACAGTTAAGAATCTATTTCTTAAATTATTGATTCTCATGTCACCTTCCTTCAAGTCATCATGATTTCTTAGAGCAAATTCTTTGGTTCCTCCACCACCTGGAATCAAACCAACACCAAATTCTACTAATCCTGTATAAGTTTCTGCATGAGCAATTACTTTATCTGCGTGCAAACACATTTCACAACCTCCACCAAGCGCTAAGTTGTGAGGTGCAACGATGACTGGAATGGAAGAATAACGTAAACGCATCATTGTGTTTTGGAATGCTCTAATAGCAAAATCCAATTCATCATATTCTTGCTCTACAGCCATCATAAAGATCATTCCTACATTCGCACCTGCTGAGAAGTTTTCACCTTCATTAGAAATTACAACACCTTTGTATTGATGTTCTTTTTCAGCCAAATCAATTGCTTTATTGATACCTTCTAATACACCACCACCAATAGTATTCATTTTCGTGTGGAATTCTACATTCAAAATACCATCTCCTAAGTGAATGATATGAACATCCGAATTGTGCCAAACGGTATTTGTTTCTCTTAAAGTAGCCAATGAAATTAAATCTTCGGTACCAGGAATTACTTTGTAAATTTCTTCGTTTATATCGTAATACAATCTATTTCCATTCTCTATTTTATAAAAAGAAGTAATTCCTTTTGCTTGCATGTCGTATACAAATTGAGCAGGTTTTTTACCTAACTCTTCCATTTGTGTAATTACTTTTTCAAAACCGATGGCATCCCAAGTTTCGAAAGGTCCCATTTCCCAACCAAAACCTGCTTTAAGCGCATCGTCAATTTTATATAATTCATCAGAAATTTCTGGAATTCTATTGGTAACATATTGGAAAACACCAGTAAATACACTTCTGTAAAAATCACCTGCTTTGTCTTTTCCAACGAAAAGAATTTTAGTTCTTATACCTAAATCAATTTCTTGTTTTGCCGCTTCAAGTGTTGCGAATTTAACTCTTTCTTGAGATCTGTATTCTAAAGTATTTAAATCTAAAACTAAAATTTCTGATTTTCCATCAGCGTTTTTCACTTTTTTGTAAAAGCCTTGTCCAGTTTTAGAACCTAGCCATTTGTTTTCAACCATTTTGGAAACAAAAGATGGAATTTCAAAAACCTCTCTTCTTTCGTCATTAGGACAATTATCTTTTACTCCATTAGCAACGTGAACTAAAGTATCTAATCCTACCACATCACATGTTCTGAAAGTTGCAGATTTAGGTCTTCCCATCGCAGGTCCAGTGAGTTTGTCTATTTCTTCAACAGTCAATCCCATTTTGGCTACTGTATGGAATAAATCCTGAATAGCATATACACCAACTCTATTAGCAATAAATGCAGGCGTATCTTTACATAAAACAGTTGTTTTCCCTAATACTCTTGAACCATAATCCATTAAAAACTCAACAACACTCGCATCTGTTTTAGGTGTTGGAATTACTTCTAGCAGTTTCAAATATCTTGGAGGATTGAAGAAATGCGATCCTGCAAAATTCTTTTGGAAATCTTCACTTCTACCTTCCAACATCATATGTATAGGAATCCCAGATGTGTTAGAAGTAATAAGTGAACCTGGTTTTCTGTATTTCTCAACATTGTTAAACACAATTTGTTTGATGTCAAGTCTTTCAACAACAACTTCAATAATCCAATCTGCATCTGATATTTTAGACATATCGTCAGTCATATTCCCAGTAGTAATTCTAGAAACAAACTTTTTGCTGTAAATTGGAGATGGGTTTGATTTTAAAGCAAAATTTAGCGCATCATCCACTAATTTGTTTCTTGCTTTTTTGTCTTTAGATTCTTCAGCTTCTTTTGGTACGATGTCCAAAAGCAATACTTCACAACCTACGTTGGCAAAATGACATGCAATTCTGGATCCCATAACCCCAGAACCTAAAACAGCCACTTTTTTGATTGATCTTTTCATTTTTTGTTATTTAATATTAGTTAAAAATTTCATTATTATCAATGATTTCATTAATTCTCGATATTACTTTGAATGTAGTATCTAATTCTTCCTGAGGTATTTGTTCATATACTTTGTTGTTAAATTTCAATACTATAGTTTTTGCAAGGTCTCTTTGTTGTTTTCCTTTTTTGGTAAGGAACAGTTTTACAATTCTTTTGTCTTGATCGTCAATTTCTTTTTTTATTAATCCCTTTTCTTCTAAAGATTTAATCATTCTAGTTAAGCTTCTGGGTTCCATTCCCATTTTTGGAGCCAATTTGGTTGAGGAAGTTCCTTGCTCTTCTATATTTAATAAAGCATATCCAAGCGCCATTGACCCCCCAAAAGAACTTGCTTGTAAATTATACATTCTAGAAATATTGTACCAAGCCCATCTGATGTGGAAATCTATAGATTCTTCTTGCCTTATTTTGTCTTTAAAAACTTTCACAGTACGAATGTATAAAAAAAAATGTTATGCTTGCATACTAAATTCAAAAAAGTTATGCACGCATAATATTATTAACATTAATTAACTTACATTTGCGAATCAAAAAAAATGAGAAGTGGAACAAACTGAGCCTGTAAATATTGATTTGGAGAAGTTGAGAAATAAATTTGCACAAAGACTAACTATATTATTTACAATAACATTTGCTATTTTATCTGTAGCACATTTCAATGTATCTAAGCTAAACTTCTCAACTATGGTTTTGGGTTTTGTGATAGGTTTAGGATGTTTTATTTACAATTTAATTACTCAAAAGTATAAATTAGTCTATTGGATATTTAGCATTACAGGTGTTGTAGTCACTGGATTATCATTAAATATATTACACAATTCAGTTCATTTTGGTGAATTTATTTGGATGTTTTCAGCAATTGTTTTAGCTTTTTTTGGACTAAACAAAAAAGTGGCTTTTTCATTGCTTTTTTTGGCGTTAATATCTATCACTTATTTTGTATTTTTTAATATAAATAATCACATTGAGTTACTTCAACCTAGAACTTCTTTTCAGAAATTTGCATTATTTGCTGATGTAATGGTCGGTTTTTTATGTGGAATATATATGATTTATTTAATTTTTGAATTCTACAGTTTGTCTGAAACATCTAATTTTAAAATTAACAATGAGTTAATTGCACAAAATGAAAGAATTAAGTCTCAAGATGAAGAAAAAACAGTTTTGATATAGGAAGTATATCATCGCGTTAAAAACAATCTTCAAATCATTATTTCTTTATTGAGAATGCAAAGCAATTAAATACAAAATCTAGATGCACAAAAACATTTTCAAGAATCGATAAACAGAATTATGAGCATGTCATTAATTCATCAAAAATTATATAAAGGAAACTCTCTTGCAAAAATCAATTTGAAAGAATATTTCAATGAATTAATTTTTGAAATAATGGAAACATACAATCAAAATGAAAAGGTTTCTTATGAAATTGAGATTCAAAATGTAGAATTTTCTCCTGAGCATATTGTTCCATTGGGTTTGTTGATTAATGAATTAACAACAAATTCTATAAAACACGCATTTATAAATAGTAATGACGGTTTGATTTCTTTAAAAATGCAAAATAAAGACGGGGAAATTTTGATGATTTATAAAGATAATGGACTCTGGAAAGAGGGTAGTATTGGTAGTTTCGGAACAGACTTAATAGATATGCTGGCTGAGCAAATAAACGCAAAGAAAACTTTTGAAACCAATGAAAGTGGTACGGTCAACCATTTTTCATGGTAGATAACCATTCAATAAATAGATATTTTAAAAATCTTTGTGACAAAATGACATTTTATTCAAAAAGGAATGATTTATGACTCAATAGGTTTTCTATATTGAATTTTTGAGAATAAAATTCAAAAAAAATGATATTAAAAGAACAATTAACCTAAATTTGCAGGTTACTAAGAAACACAAAAATATGTTTAAAGGATTATTACAAAAAGTATTCGGAGATAAAACCAAAAAAGATTTATTAGAATTAGAACCTTATGTAGGTTTGATTAATACAGAATATGCTAAACTTGCTTCCTTAAGCAATGATGAACTTCGTAAAAAAACACAAGAATTCAAAACTAGAATCAAAGAATATACTAAGGATATTGATGATGAAATAGCAGAACTGACAAAAAAAGCAGAACTTCCAGAAACATCTATTCAAGATAAAGAAGAGTTTTTTGAATTAGTCGAGAAAAAGAAAAAAGAAAGTGATGAAAAAGTTGAAGAAATTCTTTTAGAAATTTTACCAGAAGCATTCGCTGTGATTAAAGAAACTTCAAGAAGATTTGCGGAAAACGAATATTTAGAAGTTGAAGCCAACGATACTGACAGTTTTTTTGATGCTGAAAGAGATCATATTTCTATTGAAAATGGAATTGCTAGATGGCAAACTACATGGGATGCTGCTGGTACCGAAGTTAAATGGGATATGGTACATTACGATGTTCAATTAATGGGAGGTACAGCATTACACAAAGGGAAAATTGCAGAGATGCAAACAGGTGAAGGAAAAACTTTAGTTGCTACTTTACCTGTATATTTGAATGCTCTAGCAGGAAGGGGAGTACATGTCATTACAGTAAACGATTACCTTGCCAAAAGGGATTCTGAATGGATGGGACCTTTGTATGAATTTCATGGATTGAGAGTAGATTGTATTGATAAATACGAAGCCAATACGCCTGAACGTAAAAATGCTTATTTAGCAGATATTACTTTTGGTACTAACAATGGTTTTGGATTTGATTATTTGAGAGATAATATGGTGAGCAATCCTGAAAACATTGTTCAAACCAAACACCATTATGCAATTATTGATGAGGTCGATTCTGTTTTGATAGATGATGCAAGAACTCCATTGATTATCTCTGGACCAACACCTAATGGTGAACAACAAGAATACGTTGGTTTAAAACCAAAAATTGAAAGATTAGCTGAGGCACAGAAAAAAGTTGTAAATCAATTTCTAACAGAAGCCAAGCAAAAATTAGCGCAAGCAGAACAAGAAGGAATTGACAAAAAACTTCAAAAACAACTTTGGGAAGAAGGTGGTTTGGCATTGTTTAGAGCATATAGAGGTTTACCAAAAAACAAAGCTTTAATTAAGTTTTTGAGTGAGCCAGGTGTGAAAACGCATATGCAAAAGGTAGAGAATTTCTACATGCAAGACAACAATAAAGAAATGCCAAAGGCTGATGAGCCTCTATTTTTCACAATAGATGAAAAAAGCAATAGTATTGACCTAACAGAAAAAGGAATAGATTTAATTTCTGGTTCTGAAGATCCTTCTTTTTATATTTTACCAGACATAGGTGATATTATGGCTGATATTGAAAAATCTGGTAAATCTACAGAAGAGAAGGCGAAGATGAAAGATGAGATGATTACCGATTATTCTGCGAAAGCGGATAGGATTCACTCAATCAATCAATTGCTAAAAGCTTATACTCTTTTTGAAAAAGATGTGGAATATGTCGTAATGGACAATAAAGTAAAAATTGTAGATGAGCAGACAGGACGTATCATGGATGGAAGACGTTATTCTGACGGGTTGCACCAAGCTATTGAAGCCAAAGAAAATGTAACTGTGGAAGCTGCAACACAAACCTACGCAACGATTACTTTACAAAACTTTTTTAGAATGTATCACAAGTTGGCAGGAATGACCGGAACTGCTGAAACGGAAGCAAAAGAGTTGTGGGATATTTATAAATTGGATGTTGTAGTTGTAAAAACCAATAGACCAATTGCTAGAAAAGATAAAGATGATTTGGTTTTCAAAACTGCTAGAGAAAAATACAATGCTGTAGTTGATGAAATTGAAAATCTTAGAAATGCAGGAAGACCTGTTTTAGTAGGAACAACTAATGTTGAGATTTCTGAGTTGTTGAGTAGAATTCTTAAAAGTAGAAAAATTCCTCATCAAGTATTGAATGCAAAATTACACCAAAGTGAGGCTGAAGTTGTAGCAGAAGCTGGAAAAGCAGGAACTGTTACTATAGCTACCAATATGGCGGGTCGTGGAACAGATATTAAACTTCAATCAGGTGTAAAAGAAGCAGGAGGATTGGCAATTATTGGTACTGAACGTCACGATTCTAGAA
>CAWUIK010000112.1:0-7079 GCA_963922585.1 uncultured Flavobacteriales bacterium
AAGAAGAAGTTGGAGAGAAATTAGGTTTTATTGACGAATATGTACTACCTTTTGTTATTAATCTTGCAATTGCAATTGGAATTTTATGGGTTGGCTTAATTGTCATTAAAAAAATAGTAAAAGTTATTACTAAAAGAATGGAGTATTCCAAAACGGATCCAACACTTATACCTTTTTTATCTTCTATTATAAATGTTACACTCAAAATTATTCTTTTTATTACTGTAATTGGAGTGTTAGGGGTACCTACTACTTCTTTTGCTGCAATTCTTGCAGCTACAGGTCTTGCAGTAGGTATGACACTTTCTGGTACATTACAGAATTTTGCTGGTGGAGTGGTGCTTTTAGTTCTTAAACCATTCAAAGTAAATGATGTTATTGAAGCTCAAGGGTATACTGGTAATGTAAATAGAATCTCTTTATTTGTTAGTGTTCTTAAAACTTTTGATAACAAAACGATTATTATTCCTAATGGAAGTTTAGCAAATGGTAATATTGTCAACTATACCGAAGAACCTATAAGAAGGGTAGATTGGAAGTTTGGTATAGGTTATGGGGATGATATCAAAAAAGCAAAAGAAGTAATACATAATTGTATCTCAATGGATAGTAGAGTTCTTAAAGAACCTGCAGAACCTTTTGTTGAAGTTTCAGGTTTGGGAAGTAGTTCTGTTGATTTTGCAGTTCGTGTTTGGGGCAAAACAGAAGATTATTGGGATGTTTTCTTCAAAATGAATGAAAATATTTATAATGAATTTAATGCAAATGGTATCAATATTCCATTCCCACAAATGGATGTTCATGTTCATAATAAATAAATAAATAATTAATTAAATAAAATCAAATTTCATGTTTAAATCAATACTGGTTATCACTTCGATAACTATAGCATCTAGCGTTTTTGGTCAATTAACAGACGCTGAAAAGGAATTAAAAAAAGAAGCAAAAGGAACTCAAGATAGTACTAAAACTTGGGTTAAAGGAGGAAATCTCAATATTAATGCTACGCAGGTAGCACTTTCTAATTGGGCAGGGGGGGGGCAAAACTCGATTTCACTTCAAGGGATTCTAGGTTTGTATGCCAATTACTCTAAAGGAAAAACTGCTTGGGATAATTCTTTGGATTTAGCATATGGTTTGATAAAAACAGGCAGAGCAGACTGGTTCAAAAATGACGATAGAATTGAATTAAACTCAAAGTTTGGCCATAGAGCTTCTAAGAATTGGTATTATGCTGGATTATTGAATTTTAGAACTCAATTATACGAAGGTTTTGCTCAAGTGGGTGATCAAAATTTTATTTCAAATTTTATGGCACCGGGTTATACAACCATTGCTATTGGTATGGATTATAAATCTACAAATAAAAAACTTGGTGTTTTTATCTCTCCGGCAACAGTCAAGGTAACAGCGGTTTTAAACGATTCATTGTCCAATGCAGGTACTTTTGGTGTGCCAGCAGGTCAAAAAATAAGAAACGAATTTGGTGGTTATGTAAGAATTAATTTTGATGAGCCAAAACTTTTTGGAAATGAAAATTTAGGCTTTAAGTCTAATGTTTCATTGTTCTCAAATTATGCTCAGGACCCACAAAATATTGACGTTACAGTAGATGCAATTCTTACAGCAAAAATTGCAAAATATTTTTCAGTTAGTTTGATGCTCAACCTTATCTATGATAACGATATACAAATTCAAAGATTTGATGAAGGTGATCCGGTATACTATACAAGAGATGATGGGACTTTTATACTTGATGGGAATAACGATCCAATTATTCAAAAAGGTCCAATCACACAAATGAAAGAGGTTCTAGCAATTGGTTTTGCTTATAAATTCTAAGAAAATATATTTAAAAATCATCACTTGGCGCTAATCTGACAACAAGTCCGTCATGTTCTGGCGCTAAGTGAATTTGACAACCTAATCTGCTGTTTTCTTGAACATGCCATGCTTCATCAAGCATTGCTTGCTCGTCATCAGAACGTTCTAAAGTCACTTTGTCGTTTTCTACATATACTTGACAAGATGCACACATAGCCATACCTCCACAAGTTCCCAAAACTGGCAACTCGTAACTCTTGCAAACTTCCATTACATTCATATTCATATCTGTTGGAGCCTCCAATTTGTGAGATACACCTTCTCTATCGATTACGGTAATTATAATAGTATTTTCCATTTTTTAAAATCCATTTACACCATTTACGGTAGTGTATTTTAGTACATTTTTCTTATCTGGGTATATTCTTGCAAATGCACTTTGACACATAATAGTAGCTTCATGAAATCCACATAAAATCAATTTTAATTTTCCTGGATATGTATTCACATCGCCAATAGCATATATTCCTGGACGATTAGTTGTATAATCAGTTGCATTGTCAACTTTAATCGCTCCTTTTTCAATTTCTAATCCCCATTCAGCAATTGGTCCTAGTTTGGGTGTTAATCCAAATAAAGGAAGCCAAGTGTCAACTTTTTCAATTATCTCACCTTCTTTAGTTTTAATAACGACTTTTTCGAGGCTATCTTTTCCAATTAAATCTACTACTTCTGCATCTAAAAGTAAATTGATTTTGCCCTCAGTAGCCATGTCCATTGCTTTTTGAACGGAATCATTATGTGCTCTAAAACTTTGAGAACGGTGAACTAAAGTCACATCACAATTGATTTGATCTGCAAAAAATATTGTCCAGTCCAATGCAGAATCTCCACCACCACTGATCACAACTTTTTGATTTCTAAAGTCCTCAGGGTTTTTTACAATATATTTAATTCCTTTGTCTTCAAAATTTGTGATATTGGGAATTGGAGGTTTTCTAGGTGTAAAAACACCTAATCCTCCTGCAATAGCAACCACTGGAGCCTTATGTTTTGTACCTTTGTCTGTTGTTACAATGTATTGATTGTCTTCTGTTTCGTCAATAGTGACAGCACTTTCTCCCAAAGTAAATGAAGGTTGAAAAGGTTCAATTTGTTTCATTAAATTAGAAATCAAATCTCCTGCTAAAACTTCAGGAAAACCTGGAATATCGTAAATAGGTTTCTTAGGGTAAATTTCGGCACATTGTCCACCTGGCTCTGCTAAAGAATCAATTAAGTGACATCTTAGTTTCAATAAACCCGCTTCAAAAACAGTAAATAACCCTACAGGTCCTGCTCCAATTATCAATATATCTGTTGTAATCATTTTTTGATGAAGGTTTTATTTTTAATAATTCGGACAAAGTTACTCTTAGAAAGTCTTAACAAAAATGATATTTGTCAAAAAAATAAATATTTAAATCAGAAAAATAAAAAATCCGATAGATGAGATGTTACAAACCTATCGGACTTGATAATCTATTCTAATTGACTAAATAAACTTAAAATTCTTACCTGGATAGTAAGCCATTTTTCCTAATTCTTCCTCAATTCTTAATAATTGATTGTATTTAGCCATTCTATCAGAACGAGAAGCAGAACCAGTTTTAATCTGACCTGTATTTAATGCTACAGCCAAATCAGCAATTGTGCTGTCTTCAGTTTCTCCACTTCTATGACTCATAACAGATGTATAAGAATTTCTATGTGCCATATTCACAGCATCGATAGTTTCAGTAAGTGTTCCGATTTGATTTACTTTTATCAAAATTGAATTGGCAATTCCTTCTTCAATTCCTCTTGAAAGTCTTTTTACGTTGGTTACAAATAAATCATCTCCTACCAATTGACATTTCTCTCCAATAGTTTCTGTAAGTTGTTTCCATCCTGCCCAATCATCTTCATCTAATCCATCTTCGATAGAAGCAATTGGATATTTATTGGTCCAATCTTTCCAAAACCCAACCAATTCAGAAGAGGTCATTTTATCTCCCGTTGATTCAAATTTGTATTTTTTAGACTTTTTGTCGTAGAATTCAGAACTTGCTGCATCTAATGCAATCCAAACATCTTCTCCAGGTTTGTACCCAGCTTTTTCAATTGCTTTTAAAACAACTTCTATTGCTTCTTCATTAGAGTTCAAGTTTGGAGCAAATCCACCTTCGTCTCCTACATTAGTGCTCATTCCTTTGGATTTCAAAACATCTTTAAGGTGATGAAAAATTTCAGTCCCCATTCTCAAAGCATGGTTAAATGACTCTGCTCCGAATGGCATTACCATAAATTCTTGAATGTCTATTTTATTATCAGCATGAGAACCTCCATTTAAAATGTTCATCATTGGAACTGGCATCGTATTCGCGTTTACTCCTCCTATATATCTGTGTAAAGAAGTTCCTGTAACTTGAGCAGCCGCTTTAGCGCAAGCCAAAGAAACGCCAAGAATAGCATTGGCTCCAAATTTACTTTTATTGTCCGTTCCATCCATAGAAATCATGGCTCTATCTATCAGGTTTTGGTCAAAAATATAGGCGCCATTCAATTCATCATTCAATATTGAATTAACATTGTCTACAGCTCTTAGAACACCTTTACCCATGTAAATTCCCTTGTCTCCATCTCTCAATTCAACAGCTTCGTGAACTCCTGTACTTGCTCCTGATGGAACTGCTGCTCTTCCCATTGTACCAGCATCTGTGTAAACTTCAACTTCTACAGTTGGATTACCTCTTGAATCGAGAATTTGTCTTGCGTGGATTTTTGCTATATATGCCATAATTGGTTTGGTGTTTTGTGTTTATTGTTAAGTGTTTATATCATTTATAGAAACTGTTTGCTAATAACTATGAGTTATTGACTTACTACTAGTTCCATCTTTTTTATAAAATCATCAAATAAATATCTTGAATCGTGCGGTCCTGGTGATGCTTCAGGGTGGTATTGAACTGAGAATACATTTTTGTCTTTTAATGCTATTCCAGCCAAAGTACCATCATTAAGATGTTTATGTGTCACAATAATATTAGGATTTGCAATTGCTTCTTCCATTTTCACTACAAAACCATGATTTTGAGAGGTGATTTCACCCTTTCCTGTTATTAAATTCAAAATCGGATGATTGATTCCTCTGTGTCCATTGTGCATTTTTTCAGTTTGCAAACCTTGACTTAAAGCCAAAAGTTGATGACCAAGACAAATTCCGAAAATAGGAATGTTTGCATCAACTAACTTTTTGATGTTTTCAATTACTTCTGTGAGTGGTTCGGGATCTCCAGGGCCATTACTTAACATAATTCCATCAAAATTTTGATTTAAAATGGTTTCTGCATCTGTGTTGTATGGAAAAACGCTAACAAAACTATCTCGTTCAACTAAGCATCTTACAATATTCTTTTTTACCCCAAAATCTAACAAAGCAACTCTGAATTTAGCATCTGGATTTCCAACGGTATAAGTTTGCTTAGTAGAAACTTTAGAAGCCAATTCCATTCCTTTCATAGAAGGAACTTCTGCTAATTCAAGTTTGAGTTTTTCTATATTTTCACAGTCTGTTGAAATTAAAGCGTTTTGAGCACCAAATTCTCTAATGTGCTTTACAATAGCTCTAGTGTCGATATCTCTTATACCCACCACATTGTGCTTTTCAAGATAATCTTGTAATGAAGAAATTTTAGACCCATATCTAGACGGTCTGTATGCAAATTTCTTTACAATTAAACCTTTAATTTTTATAGAATCTGACTCAACTTCATCTTCATGTACACCATAATTTCCAATATGAGAAGTGGCCATTACAACCATTTGCCCATAGTAAGAAGGGTCTGTAAAAATTTCTTGATATCCAGTCATCCCAGTGTTGAAAGCAATTTCTGCAGCAGCAGTACCTTCTGCACCGCAAGATTTGCCATAAAAAACTGTACCATCCGATAAAATTAGCACTGCATTTTTGTCTTGTGAAATCATGCCGCAAATTTAGGGTTTTAATCTGATTATGATATAAAAAAAATGCAAGTTAATTTTTAACAATTTAGAAATTATGTGTTAACAAACTGATTACTTAAGTCAAAGATTTAATGAGGGTTTTATGTAAAACACTTTGTTTTGATTACTTTTTCGTTGAGTTAAAAAATAATACTAAATCTCAAATACTCTTTATAAGGTTTCTTATATAATCAAAGCCCAAAACCATAATATCCTTTCATACCATTTGGATAAACACCTTCTATCAAAACTCCACCTTTCTTTTTGCTTAAATATTCATGAACTTGATCAGCAGATTCAGCTTCTTTGTGGTCAATTTTTGTAATTATAAATCCTTCTTTTATTCCCGAGTTTTGAAATTTCCCTGATTTAATTTCTGAAATTTCAACACCTTTTTTTAAATTAAGGCTTTTTAACTTAGAAGAAGTTGCATTTTTAAAAGTAACTCCCAATGTTGATAAACTAGTCTCTTCAGTCTTTGAGACGATTCCAGTATCGCCATTTTTATTCTTTAATATTACTGAAATTACTTTTTCTTCTTTTTCTCTTCTTATAGTTAGTAAAACTTCATCCCCAGGACTGAATTTCCCAATTTGCTCTTGTAAAAAAGGAACTTTATTGACAGGAACACTTCCAACTTTAAGAATTACATCTCCACTTTTTAACCCAGCATCTGCCCCTGCTCCATCTGGCATTACATTAGTTACCAAAACTCCTTCCAAATTAGGGAGTTTTAATTCCTGTAAAATTTCATGACTTATTTCAGACAACCCAACACCTATAAATCCTCTTTGAACAATACCAAAGTTGGCTATGTCTGATGTTACTTTTTCTACAATATTAGAAGGTACAGCAAAACTGTAACCACTATATGATCCTGTTTTGGAAGCTATAGCGGTGTTAATTCCAATCAATTTACCAGATGTGTTGACCAATGCTCCTCCACTGTTTCCAGGATTTACAGCTGCATCAGTCTGAATAAAAGATTCTATTGGAAACACTTCATTTTGGTAATCACTTTTCAATATGTTGATGTTTCTTGCCTTTGCGCTTACAATTCCTGCTGTTACAGTACTAGTTAAATTAAATGGATTTCCAACAGCTAAAACCCATTCGCCTATTTTTACATCATCGCTATTGGCAAATGCTATATAAGGTAAATTTTGAGCCTCAATTTTTAATAAAGCAATATCAGTTGATGGATCCGTTCCAATTAATTTTGCTTCGTAAGT
>CAWUIK010000113.1:0-6916 GCA_963922585.1 uncultured Flavobacteriales bacterium
CCATTCTGAGCTTCATTCCCTAATTTTCTAAATGCTATTTTTTTTACTAAAGGTAATAGTCGATCTTTATAGAAGCTGTTTTCTAAAAATTTTTTATTAAGAAAAATATTTTTTATTTCAGTATAGTTTTCAGAATTAAAATTATTATATTTTTTAGTTTCTAGAATAGCGTCCTGAATAGGAAATGAGAATCTAATTTCCTTTCCTGTTAAAAGTAAATTATGATTTATCTCATAATTTATATTTTCTAGGTCTTCGATACTATTAATTACACTATTGATAATTATTTTTGAATCATAAAAATACGAATTATATGACTTAATTTTTTCAAGATTATTCATAATTCTATCCCAACTAGGATTTCCATTAATAGTAATCCTTTTGGAATCATGGTTTTTTTTAAAACCATCTAAACTAACAGTAATTAAAAAATCATTTTCAATTAAAAAATCAAATTTATCTTCAGTAAGAGCCATTCCATTAGTAGTGAAGGAAAATTTTACTCTTTCAGAAAATAGTGACTTAGCATAATTGGTTAATTCTATAATTTCTTTAAATTCTAATAGAGGTTCACCACCATAAAAAATAATATATGCATCTTCATTTGCTCTACAAAAAAAGTTATAAATTTTTTCTTTTGCTAAAGAGATATCTAGTTTAGTAGACGAATGTGAACGTTCTTTAGAGTATGCATCATCAAAAACACAATATGTGCATCTTAAATTACATTGTTCTGTTAACTCGATAATTAAAGTTTTAGCTAAATTATTAAGTTTTGATTCAGTTTGAGAGTCTGGGATGACAAATCGTTCAATATTTGGCAACCCAAGACTATTTCGAGATGCACCAGCAGTAATTTTAAAGTCGGGTTTTAAGCTATATATTTCATTGCTTAACCCATCAAAAAGATATCTATTTCCCTTATTTGATTCGACTTCTAAATACATGCTGATATCTCTCTATTAGCGTGCGTAACCACCTTGTAGTGTGCAAGCGCCATGTACTGTACCTGTTTCTGGTGTGAAAACTTTTTCCATGATGAAACTCCAAAGGGAAGGTTTAAATTTTAGGCTATAAGTTTAAAATTAATTTAGTTAAAATACAATAATGTTTTTATTGAGTTTTTTTGACATGAAACAACTGAACATACCTTTAGTTATTCAGAATTTAGACTTAACTTTTATAAAAAAATTTTATGAAAACAATGATTTATGTTTTTTAAGTGATGTTAATGAGTATAAGGGTTTTTTAACTTTAAAAATTATGGATATTCATGATTGCTTAGAGCCGTCTGAAAATGCATTAAAAATTTGGCAATATCATATTCTTCATACAAAAAGATATCTTACAGATTGTGATCTAATTTTTGGTAAAACCATATTTATTGATGAAAAGTTATTGAAAAACAATACAAAACTCCAGTAACAAATTAAAAATAGTACTGGAGTTTGTAAGTCATATTTCTTTTACACTTTTAGGTAAAGTTGCAATGGATTGTCCACCATTGCTTCAAAACCATATTTCTCATAGTATTTTTTTGCATCTTCATGTAGAGCATCTACAACGATAAAAACGCAACCACCATTCTGCTTTGATATTTGGGCACGATAAAAAATTTCAGCCATTAAAATTTTACCGAAACCCTTTTTCTCAAAATGTTTATCAATAGCCAGTCGTGATAAACGTAGGATCGGAACAATATTGGGAAGTTTTAATTTCTTTTTTGTACTTTCTGTTAAACCTGAACAGTCGAGTTGCCCATGAGTGAGAGAGTAATACCCAATTAAAGGGTGTAAAGGATCTGTTGACGGAAGTAGAAATGAAGGTGTAATCCCTTTCTTATTATGTTGTCCCATCGTATTTACTAAATATTCATTTAGTGATGGTTCCCCACAATCAAATTTCTCGCGAAAGTCATTGATCTCCTGTTTTGCCATATCGGCGTATGGAATTGCTAATGTTGCTGACATTGTCGGTTGTATCCTCATATAAACGAAGAGCATCCTGTAAATAAGGATTGATGATTGCTGGCTCTTCTAATTTTGCTTTTAACCAACCAGCTTGATCTTCAGTCACTTTGATCCACTGCATATTGTGTTTATCAATAGTATCTTGTGCCTGTTGAAAAGCGGATTGAACCATAAAATTATTTATTGTTTGACCTGTGACTTCGGCAGCTTTGGATATAACTGCATAAATCTCATGGCTAACCCTTGCTGAAATTCTTTCTCTCGAATTGTCATGCAATTTGGTATTGATCACTTTTGAACTCCTAATTGAATTGAATATTTATCTTGTTTAAGACTGAAACGGTTAAATCACAGTGATTAGAATGAAGTAACTGTTTTTCATCGGCGTTGGACCATTAAAAACAGTGTCACGCTAAGATGAATGGATTATACATCCTTTATCTAGTGGTGCCAAAATGGCACCACTTTGATTTGAACATATTTTAATCTGTTGTGCAATTTTTTTCATGTAAAAAAGAAAAAGCCCAATAACTCTTGCAAGTTATTGGGCTTTTCCATTAAATTCAATGGGTACAGTTATTTGATGCTTCCAACATCAATTAACGAAAGATCGGCAGTGCTTCCAACACGTACTGATATTCACCTGAAAGGCTAGTACCACTATCTATTTTAAAGAATTAGAACAGTTTGACAAGCCTCAATTTGAAGTCCTTCGTTAATTCAGCAGTTTAAATCATCAAATAAGCACCTAACGGTCGAGCTTTATCTACTTCTGTGCGCCCTTTTAAAAGGAAGATATGCGGTGCATGTGGAGGGAATAAGTGTCACTGGTGCATCGTAGCGATAGTCGCAAGGCTAAACCGCTTACAGGGGATCTCACATAAGCGGAGCGTTGGAAGTAGTTGTATAGGTTGGTTAAGTTGCATGTTGGAGTAATCCTCGCAGAGATACCGCCATACTTCGACAGGGAGCGCGTGGGAGAAGGTGCAAAACCTTTAGTCCTTGTCTGCATGGTCAGCAAAACCATGTGCGGATACGACCGATGCGTGGCTCCGTCAGCCCAATTACAGGTTAATCGGCAATACTTAAGGGATGTTGATTTTGAATCAGCGACCCTTAGGGAAAGTATTGCCGAAACTCTCTCAACGTTCACCATCAGCCCGAGCAAAGCGAGGGATGTGGGGACGTTGTAAGAGAGTTGAGAGCATTTTGTTTTACAAGATTTATGCCAATACTTCCTAGAGTTTATATACCGTGTCATTTGATTTAATTATCACATAACAATTCTGTCCATTTTTAAATAAGCAAGGATACACAGCTACCCCTATTTAACTTCGTTAAACAGTGATAGTCTGTGACCTTGATCAGGGGTTTCACCCCCGATACCCCCGAAAAGCTTTAAAAAGAAAAATCAAAGATTTTCCAGTTTAAAGCTTACAAAAGCCAAAGCAGTGTAGATTGAAATGTTAGGACAGGAACAACAAGAGAATAAGCAAGGTAAAGCAGTTCGAGAACGAACTTTTAAAGTCAGACTTTCAGAATCAGAGTATCAATTGCTTGATTCCAACAATCCTTATGGTTCGATTGCAAAGTTACTTAGACAAGCAGCAGTTGAGAAAGCAATTAGAATCCATAATTCCAAAGCAGAAGATGACCAAAAAATTAAAGCAACAAAGGTTGTTGAATCTTCGTATAGCAAGACAGAGCGAGCATTAATTTTAGAGCTTGGTCGGATTGGTAACAATGTGAATCAGATTGCTAAAGCAGTGAATACCGATATTGCAGGGGTAGGTACTTTTGACAAAGTGAAGTTACTTCATTTGTTGATTTCCATAGATCAGCAGCTTCGGGAGTTACGTCCAGATGATCGTTGATTTTTTTCGACATGGTTCAGGTTTGTCAAAAGGTTGTCTTGATTATTTATTGGGTGAAGATCGAGAACGAGAACATGCACAGGTTTTAAGTGGTGATGTAGAGCTAACAGCGCAATTGATTGATAGCAGTCCTTTTGCCAAAAAATATACTTCAGGTTGTTTGTCTTTTTATGAACATGATTTATCTGATCAGGATAAACAGCAGATCATGCAAAATTTTGAGGAATGTTTATTCCCTGGACTAGATAAAGACCAATATCAAATTTTATGGGTACAGCACCAAGACAAAGTTAATCAGGACACAGGTGAGACAAGGCTTGAGCTTAATTTTGTGATTCCTAATGTTGAGCTTTCAACAGGAAAACGATTACAGCCATTTTATGCGCCAGTCGATTTAGATCGAGTTGACCTATTTAAGCAGATCACCAATACCGAGCATTCACTGTATGACCCCGATGATCCTGAGCATCGACAGCTATTTTTAAATAAAAAGAACCTACCCAAAGATATTAAGGATTTTAAAGAGCAGTTACATCAACGTGTTTATCGAGCGGTTGCCAATGGTGAAGTTGCCGATCGGCAAGAATTGGTGAAATGGCTTGAATTGAATCAAATCAATGTCACCCGACAAGTAAAAAATTCCATATCCATTGAAAACCCATATGAGGGCGCAAAACGTCCCATCCGTTTAGAGGGCGAGATTTATGAGCAAGGCTTTAGAGCTACTGGCGAATATCGACAAGAAGTACAACAACGAATTGAAGAATACAGAGGAACAACTTCTGAGCGGTATCGAGCAAACGTCACAGACTATCAGAGACAGCTTGAACACAAGAGCCAATATCACAGCGACCGCTATCCAACAGTCGGACGAGAAAATAGCCCAGAGCATTCAAAACAACGCCCAGACGGTCGAGAAGCAGTTGAGCCAGTATCAAGCCTTGTTGCAATCGAAATTGAGCCATTTAACGCAATTAAACGAGCAGATACAGAGCCAAGAACAGCAAGCCCAGAATCAAGCCGTACAGAAAAAACTTACCATTTTGAATATGGGACTGATTTCAGCAGCAGTTATTTTGCTTATAGCGATTTTCTCGCTTGGTCTCGTCACCAAAAACAAGTACAGCGAGATGCAGACTCTAAATACCGTAATCAACGAGAAACAAATGAGAGTCGACCATTTGAACCGATCGGGGGGCAGTTTGACGATCAGCACATGCAAGCGACCAGACAGCAAAGCACAACGTCTCTGTATTCAGATCAACAAGAATGCAGGGGAATGGCAGAACGGTTACATGATTCCAATGGGGTACTAAACGATGACCGAATTAGAAACACAATTATTGAAAATCATCGAAGAACAACAGCAACAATTAATGCAACAACAAACGCAGTTGAAGCAGCAACAGCAAGCTTTAGACACAATGCAAACCAAGATTATCCAAGCCTTGTCAGCTCAATCAAAGGCAATCGAGAGCGATCAGCAAAGCTTACAGCAAGCACAGAAATCATTAGCGATAATACAGAAGCAATTTCACGAGCTAGAACGCAGTACAGCAAGCTATACCGAGCAGATCAATGGCAAAGTCCGAGAAATGAGCCAGATTACAGCCAACAACGAAGAAGTGCTGGAGAGAATCTCAACCATACAGCATTCAGTCTCGTTGCAAGTGACCAAAGCGCAGCAGAATTTGCTCGCAACATCCGAGATATTGAAAAAAATCTCGTCCAGATGAATGAGCGTAAACAAGAGATAGAAAAACCTCGACCTAAGCAAGATCAAGGAATGGATTTAGAATTTTAGATATGAAATTATTCAAAAAAAATATATAAATGTAATTGAGCAACTTTTACTTAAGGATATAAATTTATGTTTATCTATTTTGGTCGTTATCCAACATGTAACTATTGTGGTGGACCATGTAGTGGTCCTGGCGAAAGCTGTCCTAATTGTGATTAATTTTTTATTTCCTTGTTTAAATTAATTTAAACAAGGACTTTTAACTTTCATTAGGATGAATTGGGTCGAAACCTAAATATTGTATTGCATTGATTCCACTACTCTTTTCTGACAAAAAAAAGGGTCTTTTGAAATTATATATTTTGTCAATTCTATTATGAGTAGCCTTTCTTGTTTTTTCATAAAAGTTATTAGGATGTTGTTTGAGTAAATCAAAAGTTTGATTAGGTTGAAATGCAATTATTGATATGTTTGCTCGTCGTATAGTAGATATGTGTTCTGGACAAAGAAATACAGGAAACCAAATATCGCTATCTAAAGAAAACTGAAAATTATTTTTCAATATATCATTTTTAGTAATAGTTTCATTTGTTGAATCATACTCTTTTAGCTTTATTAAGAAAGAGAAAATAAACTCTTTAAGAAATTCTGGAGACGTTTCTTGAGGACTTTTAATAACTAAAATTATGGTATAAAAATTCTTTTCTTTATTATATTTTTTTATATATTTCGAAAAATTAGAGAGTTGGTTATATATTTTTGAATATTCTCTTTCTTCTAAATTACTTGCATCATATACGTACATATGATTTTTGTGGAAAGAGTTCATAGCAAAAAGACAAGGAAATTTTTTAGATGTAAGTAAAGATTCTAGATCTTTAAATAATTCTATATTATTTTTATAGATTTCTGAAATATTGCAAAAATCTTTCATTTTAAGTCTGAAAATTTAATATTTATTTCTGATAAATCTATATAAAGTTTTAATGCTAAAAAGAATTCTTCTCTAAAATTGTTACAGATTTGAGAGTGCTGTGAACTAAATGTACCATCATAATAAAAAGATGCAGGGCATAATTCACAAAAATTATATGCTAAACATTGAGAGCATGAGTCTGTTTTATTCTCATAAAACTCTTTTTGGATAGCTTCAGATTCTTTTAGAAGATCATTTTCATCTTTAACTTTCTTATAAGATGAAATTCTTTCACAAAACTGAATATCTCCATTTGATCTCAGATATGTTCGATTGACAAACGGAACACATTTTTTTTTACCATTCTGAGCTTCATTCCCTAATTTTCTAAATGCTATTTTTTTTACTAAAGGTA
>CAWUIK010000114.1:0-6842 GCA_963922585.1 uncultured Flavobacteriales bacterium
ATTAATAACTTTCATTGAATTGAGAATTGAGAATCAATAAATAGACTGTCAGGAGAAAAAACATGAATTGAAATTAATTCTTCAAACTGGCTTCCATTTGTATAGTAACCAAAACGTTTAGTGTACCTAATCCCATTTGCTTTGAATGTTATTGTATAACTACCATCTCCTTCTGTATTACTCATAACAACGTCTAAACTGAGCGTTTTATTCGCTTCTAGATAAGAAAAAGAAAGTTTGTTAATTTCATCGTTTTGACTATTCGTAATTGTTAGTGAATCTAAATTGATATTGGATTTATTAATCACTTCAAATTTAGCTAAGTCATAATTCCTTCCACAAGAAGCAAGCACAAAAGTTACTATTAGTAATGGTAAAATTATCTTTTTCATTTTTTGCTATTTCTAACTTCAAAATTGTAAAATTTATTTTCGTAATTTTTTCAGTTCGTCTTTCAATATTGGTATGTCTTTTTGTATTATTCCCCAAAGAATACCTGCATCAACTGAGTCGTATGAATGAATTATCAAATTTCTTAAATTGACAATTTGTTTAACACCAGAAATTTCTATATCGTTGTCTATCTTTCGAATATTATTGACTCAATATCCAAAATGTATTTAAACAAATTTTTATGCTGCATACAATTGAACTTTGGAGTTGTTAATCTCCGATATAATTATTTGGTTTTTCAAAGCTTTATAGGACAATAAATCAACATCTTTTTGAAATAATTGTTTTAATGCATCCAAAAAAGAAAAGAAGTTGTCGGCATAGTACATAGGATCTATCTCTTGGTTAAATTCTACAACAAAGTCTAAGTCGCTTTTATCAGAGTCAAAATTTCCTTTCACTGCTGACCCAAACACATGTAAAGACCTGACATAATGCACCCTACAGATAGCATCAATTTCTTTAACTTTATTTTTAATCAAATCAATCATATGTCAAAAATTATAAACAGTTTGCTTTTTTTGATGTTACTATCAAATGTTTTATCTATTACAAAGATGCGAAAAATTACACTTTATCTCATACAAATATAAAAAATCTTCCTCAGTCTCAACTAAATTTTCAAAAATTGGGGTGGTAAGTTATTGAAGATTTGCATAAACAGGAATTTCATTCAAATACTCCAATTTTTTATTTGCATAATCAATTTTACCACAAACTGTTTCCATGCCGTTGGAAAGCATTAAATATTGCGCTTGAACTTCGGAGTTGTATCTTAAAGTTTGTTCCAAGGTTTTTTGAGAAATGGGAACATTGGGTGCTTTGCATTCTACTATCAAAAAGGGGTTTCCAGAATTGTCAAAACAAACCAAATCAAATCTTTTGATCAAGCCATTCACTTTGATAGACTTTTCCACTCCAATCAAGCCAGCAGGATAACCTTTTTGATCTACCAAATAAAAAACAATATGCTGCCTCACCCACTCTTCTGGAGTAAGTACCAACCATTTTTTTCTAATCTCATCAAAAATAAATACTTGGGCGCCTTCTTTCTTAATGTTAAATTGATATGATGGGAAATTTAAGTTTTGCAAAGTTTGTTTTAGTTTTTGATTGGATAAAGTTAGGGATTTAGTACATTTGTGCTTATGGAAATTCAAAAAAACAATGTTTATTTATCAAATTTATTGATTTTCCTTTCTAACAAAGCATTTAAAAGGTATGAAAACTAAAGAAGAAATTGTAGCCGATTGGTTGCCAAGATACACTGGATTAGCACTTGAAAAATTCGGGAAATACATCTTATTGACCAATTTTGACAACTATGTAGAGTTGTTTGCTGAGAAATTTGGAGTTGAGATTGTCGGAAAAGACAAATCGATGAGAAACGCTACTGCTGGTAACATTACGATTATCAATTTTGGAATGGGGTCTGCCAACGCTTCCACGATTATGGATTTACTTTCTGCCATAAAGCCAAAAGCGGCTTTGTTTTTGGGAAAATGTGGCGGTTTGAAAAAGAAAAATAAAATTGGTGATATGATTTTACCTATTGCTGCAATACGTGGAGAAGGCGCATCAACTAATTATTTTCCAGCAGAAGTTCCTGCTCTTCCTGCATTTAACCTTCAAAGAGCGGTTTCTCACTCTGTGAGAGAACACGGAATTGATTACTGGACTGGAACTGTATATACCACAAGTAGAAGAGTTTGGGAACATGATGAGAAGTTCAAAGATTATTTACGTGAAATAAGAGCCATGGCTATTGATATGGAAACATCTTCTATATTCATTGGAGGATTTGCCAATAAAATTCCAGTAGGCGCATTGCTTTTAGTTTCCGATCAACCTATGATTGCAGAAGGCGTAAAAACATCTAAAAGTGATGTGAGCGTAACTTCAAACTTTGTGCAACATCATATTCAAATTGGAATCGACAGTTTGAATGAAATTTCTAACGAAGGAAAATCAGTAAGACATTTAAGATTTTAATGAGAATTTTCGAAAATGGAATACCATACTATTTTAAAGGATTTAAAAGATAGGAAATTCAAACCTGTATATTTTCTTCAAGGTGAAGAGCCATATTTTATTGATGAAATTTCTAATTATATTGCTAAAAATGTACTTGACGAAAGCGAAAGAGATTTCAATCAGTCGGTTTTGTATGGAAAAGATATAGAAATTCTTGATATACTCAATGAAGCGAAACAATATCCCATGATGGCTGATTACAGAGTTGTCATTGTAAAAGAAGCTCAAGAACTTGCCAGAACCATTGGAAATTTAGCCGATTATTTTGCTAATCCTACTCATACAACTATCTTGGTAATCTGTTTTAAGTATAAAAAACTCGATGGGAAAACAAAAGTTGCCAAAGATTTAAAAAAATTAGGCTATGTATTTACTTCCGAAAAAATTAAAGAATATCATCTAGGAGATTGGATCATTACTGAAGGAAAAAACAGAGGTTTGACAGTAAGTCCAAAGGCGGCAATGCTTATGTCTGAATTTTTGGGAGATGATTTAAACAAAATTATTAAAACCTTCGAGAAATTGCTTATTGTTTTGGAAGGAGAAACTTTAATTGACGAAAAAGCAGTCTATAACCATGTTGGCATCTCTAAAGAGTATAATATTTTTGAACTGCAAAAAGCTTTAGCAAAGAAAGATGTTTTGAAATCAAATATTATTGCAAATCATTTTGGAAATAATCCCAAAAACTATCCTATTGTTGTGACGCTATCTATGTTGTACAACTATTTTGTAAAAGTTTTAAATTATCATGCCCTCAACGGTAAAGTTCCTCAACAAGAATTGTCTCAAAAAATGGGAATTAGCCCTTTTTTCTTAAAAGATTATGCCGCTGCAGCACAAATGTATCCAATGGGAAAACTAGCCAAAATTATTGGTTATTTGCGAGATGCTGATTTAAAATCAAAAGGAGTTGGCGCTTCCAACATTACAGAGGATGAAATAATGAAGGAATTGGTTTTTAAGATTTTACATTAAGTTGGTTTTTAATGCTTCTTATTTGTGAAAAAAAACCAAAGTTGATTAAAAAGTCAACATAAAAATTGTTCCTTTTTCACTAATATATTTCATTTCTCCATCGAGTTGGCTAACAAGCCCATTGATGATGTCTATTCCAAGAGAATCTTTAGAAACATTATGATAATCAAAACCTTTACCATTATCTGAAATAGATAGTAATGTTCGGTTTTCACTTTGTTTTATGGTCACTTCTATTTTGGGGTTACTCACTCCTTCAAAAGCATGTTTAAATGAGTTGGTAATCACTTCATTTATAATTAATGCCAAAGGAATTGCTTTATCAATATCAACTATTATTTTATCCAAATTTTTAATAATTGCTACGCTTTTAGATTTACTTTTATAAAATAGATTCAACTCATTTAATAATTGCAAAATGTAATCTTGAAATTCTAAAGTTGCAGAAGAATTAGTTTGGTAAATCATTTCGTGAATACTTGAAATTGCATCCACTTTTGTTTTAATTTCATCAAAAAGTAATCTATGATATTCGTCTTTTGCTTTGTATTTCTGAAGATTAATTAAACTCGAGACAACAGCAATATTGTTTTTCACTCGGTGGTTGATTTCTTTAATTAAGATCTCTTTTTCTTTAAGCTCTTTATCCAAAATAGCCTGCGTTGTTCTTCTTTGTCTTGCTTCTAATGTAGAAGAAAAAATCAAAGCACAACTGAATGCAAAAACTTGTTCTTTTTCTGTAAAAACTCTTTCGATCGTTCCTGTTTTCTCAAAACACATTACTCCAATTAATTTCCCATCAATTCTAAGCGGAATATCCATTAGTGAAATAATATTATGTTTATTGAAATAAACATCTACTAATTCAGAAGTATCATTATGTATAAAAACATTAGGCACTAATAATATTTCAATTTCGCTTATAGCTTTGAAATACCTAGGGCAATCCTTTTGATAAATGATATTCTCTTTAGTAAAAGTATCTGTAGGCAAATCATATTCACACATTGAAATAATAGCATCTCTATTGGTATTAAATAACCAAGCACTAATTTTTTCTATTCTAAAAGCAGCAGTCAATCTTTTGGAAATCTCAATTACAATAGCATCAATATCATCTCGCTTAAGCGAATGAATCTTAGAAACACTATTGATTTCTTCAAGAAGATTAAAATTAGATACTAACATTTGTGAAATAATTTTTCAAAAAAACATGTATTTTGCAAACAAATATACCAATTTATTCGATAGAACAGTATTTCTTAACGATTAAAATTCATTTAGTATTATAATTAGGTAAATTTACTTAAATTGTCAATAGATTTTATTTCTATTTTTGTAACAAATTTCCGTAAAATAATTATAGGAATAAATTAAAATACATTAAAATGAATTTAAAAATCATCATTCTAGTCTTAACATTTTTCATCTCTTCAAATTTAGTTTATTTTACTCAAAATGTAGAACATAAAATTTCTTATGATATAAATGTAGCATCAGAAGGAGAAGTGGCAAAAGACCTCCTTTTTATAAATCATTTAGATTTTGTACAGATGGAAAAATTTTATTTAAAATGTTTAGATTATTCTTTCAAAAACATAGAACATCATGATAAAATAATAAAAGATTATAGTTATGAAATTTTAAGTTTTGAACATATCGATAACACTCCATTCATTGAAAAAAATAAAGATACCATATTATACAAATATATCAATGGTTACCAACCTTGTTTAGTCGACAATAAACTGTATTCAACTTTTTCTCAAATAAAGTTTGATGAAATGGGTTATGAAATGTACGATGATTTTGGGAATCCAATTTTCGAAGAAATCATAAACTTAGATGAAATTCACAAAGTTGCAAACAAAATTAGATTTAACGAAAAGTGGTCATACAGCAGTGAAGGAAAGTTCATCAAAACTATTGACGCTATTCAATTTCGTGCAGAAAATATTTATGAAGAATTTTACTTAATTACACCAGAAGTTTTGATTAACAATGAAAAACCAACTGATATCGTTTTTTTTAAAAATGTTTCTTACGATGTTTTATTTGATTCAAATCCCATGAATGAATATTCTGACCTACCTTATTTAAATAATTTAAGTATTGAAAGTAAGAAAAATTTAATCAACCCTATTTTTGAAAATCTTTTAAGTGGGGAATTAGAAATTTATAGTCCTTTTGGTTTTGATGTTGAGGGACAATTCAATCAAATCTCAAAAGAGTCATACACAGATTACTTATCAAATACTCATGAAGTAGAAATTTTTGACCCTGAAACTTTTGAATTCATGTTGGATAATAATGGAGATTATAAGACTGAAACAGTTAGAGATTACTACAGAAATATTGACATTATAGGTTTTCATTTTGTAGAAGATTGGCACTTAGACTTGAAAACAAACTCATTCGTGAAAAAAGTTAAGTATTACGGTCCAATTGTAAATGTTATAGATAACTACTCAGGTGAATCACTTGGGAATAAATTATTATTTTTGATAAAGAATTAAAACATAAATCATAAACTATGAATTATTATAATTTATTTTTTGCATTTGTAATAATGACAAGTACTGCATTTAAATGCCATTTTGCACAATCAGAAAAGCACAAGATTAGTTATAAACTTGATTTTAAAACAGATAACGATGATTCCCTTAACACAGATATAGAGATTGATTCTTTATATTTACAAAAACTTAATCAGTTTTATTTCAAATGCTTAGACAATTCTATTAATAATCAAAATGATTATGAGAATTATCTTGTTGAATACGCAAATTTTGAATATAATTTTGAAAAACAAGATGGAAAATATTATTAAAGTGATATAATTTTAAAAACCGAAGATTCTGTTAAAGTCATTTCTGGATCTGTTGATTACTGGGAATACATAACTGTTTTTGTCAAAGACAGCATGCTATTGAGAACTGATGTTCCTAAAATGTATGAACTTACTTGGGAATTTTTAAACGATGAATATGGAAATCCAATTTATGAAGATAAATATTATTTAGTTTCACTTAAAGATATAACTAATAAATTATGTTTTGAAGAAAAATGGTCGTATGATAAAAATGGTAAATTTAGTAAACAAGTAGATGGTATTCTTCTTGGAACAATAGATGATTATTATACTATTGCAGCTTTAGTTTCTAACAAAAAAAAATCAAAAAATTTAGTACTGAGTAATGTAGTATATGATGTAAACATAATGAGTTCATTTCCTAATATAGTTGAAAAGGGTTATACAATTAATAAGCTTTTTATAAATTGTAGGAAAGACTTAATTAATACAATTTTTGATAATTTTCATAGAAATAATTTAAAAATATACCACATACCACGCTGATATAAAAGAAGGCGAAGAA
>CAWUIK010000115.1:0-6757 GCA_963922585.1 uncultured Flavobacteriales bacterium
TTTGCCGAAAAACTTTTTGATTTTGATTTGGCAAGTAATATTGGCGGTTGGCAAATGGCAGCAAGTTCTGGAAGCGATGCTGCACCCTATTTTAGAGTTTATAAACCTTCCGAACAACACCGAAAATTTGACCCCAAGGACAAATACATCAATAAATGGATCCCTGATTATGGCAGCCATCAATATCCAGAACCGATAGTAGAACATAAGATGGCTAGACAAAAAGCGATTGATACTTATAAAGAAGCATTGAATGGGTAATAATTTTTAGTTACAAAAAAAACACTAATCAAATTCCATAGACATTAAAACGCTTTCGTACTTTTGTTTTTACTACAAAAACAAATGCCTAGAATGATGATACCTAAAAACAAACCTTCAAATCTTATGATAGGAATTGTAGCTTTGTTTCTTTTTTGTGGACTCTTCTTTTTTTTGGGATATGGAAATGTGTTTTTTGCTCCACCAAGTGGAATTCATTACATGAGACAAACTGACAGTTTATCTTTTGCAAATCAATACTATAACAATGGATTCAACTTTTTTTCGCCTCAACTTTATAATCTCAAAAACACCGATGCCAAAGCGGCTTGTGAATTTCCAATTACCTATTACATTACTGCCTTATTTTACAATTTTACAGGCAACAACTTTTGGTTGCTTAAATTACTTCATCTTTGCATTTCATTTGCTGGTGTTTACTTTATTTTCAAACTAGCCTATCATTGGATTCAAGATTATATTTATGCTTTATTGATAACGCTATTTATTTTCACCTCAACTGTTTTCAACTATTACGCATTCAACTATTTGCCAGATACCGCTGCTCTTGGGTTTACTTTTATTGGGTGGTATTATATTTTTAAATATTATAAAGAAAAACAACAAAAAACGCTTTGGATAAGTTTACTTTTCTTTACGATAGGAAGTCTGATAAAAGTAACTTACTACATCAATCCCATGGCGATTATTGTATTTAGTATTTTCTTACTTTTTAGTAAATCAAAAGCGATTTTAGAGAGAAAACAAATCCTTCATATTATAAAATTTGGTGCATTAAGTTTAGTGATAGTTGTTTTGTGGAATATTTATGTAATTTACTACAATCAATCCAATGATTCTAGTTCTTTCAACACAAGTATTTTACCCATTTGGGATTTAAGTTCCGAAGGTATTATTGAAGTATTGTTATTAATTAAAGATTATTGGTATGTGAGTTATTTTGCGCATGCTTCCTTTCACTTATTGTTGGTACTATTCATCATCGCTATTATTTTTTACAAGAAAATTATTACTCCTTACTTTTTGTTGCTTTTGATTTTATTTTTGGGAAACATTTCTTACTTCTTATTGTTTTTCAAACAATTTAAAGATCACGATTACTACGCTTTGGCATTTCTCCCTTTGATTTTGTTGTTTATGATCTTGATATTTCAAGTCATCAAAAACAAGTTTACAAACAAATATTTAGCAATTACACTAAAAGTGGTTTTTGCCATAATCATTGTAACAGGAACCAATTATTCAAATATCAAACTTAAAGAAAGACATTCCATGACTTATGATGTTTATTCTAAAGCAGGAAATGTCATATTCAAAAATACAGAAAGCATTAATAAACTTGGAATAATGACTGATGCCAACGTAATCATTGCTCCAGAGCCTTCTCAAAATGGAGGGTTATTGTTTCTAAATAAAAAAGGTTGGACGATTGAATCTTACGAAGCAATTCAACAAGAAAAAATCAATGAACTGAAAGACAAAGGAGCGAAATATTTATTTTTGGTAAAAGATGATAAAAATGAATTTGTGTTTGATTTTCAAAATTCAAAAATCATCTTTCAAAACAGTGAATTGACCGTTTACGAACTATCGAACCTATAACTAGATTTATTTCTGTTAATAATTTCAAAAACTTTTTACTCAAGTTTAGCACTTACTTTGGTAACTTTATGCTTTGTAAATTTTTCATCAAAGCAAGCGCAACATGTATTTAATATTTGATACCGAAACCACAGGACTTCCCAAGGATTTCAAAGCACCTATTACCGATACCGATAATTGGCCAAGGTGTGTTCAAATAGCATGGCAATTGCACGATGATATGGGAAATCTAGTAGAACAAAAAGATTTCTTAGTCATTCCTGATGGTTACGACATACCTTATCAAGCAGAGCAAATTCATGGCATATCCACTGCCCTAGCCCATGCTCAAGGGACTCCTTTTCAAACAGTTTTGGATGAATTCAAAACAGTTCTCGTAAAATCTAAATTTGTAGTCGGTCAGAATATTCTTTTCGATATCAATGTGATGGGTTGTGAATTGCACCGTTATGGAATGGAGACTAATTTGACACAACTGCCTGTATTGGATACTTGTACTGAAATTACAGCAGAAATGTGTCAATTACCAGGAGGTAGAGGTGGTAAATTCAAATTGCCAACGCTTACAGAATTGCATCAACATCTTTTTGGTGTGCCATTTAATGAAGCACACAACGCCACTGCCGATGTGGAAGCCACTACGAGATGTTTCTTGGAGTTGATTAGAATCAAGAGTTATACGAAAGAGCAATTATTGGTTGATGAACAATATTTTGATCAATTTTTAATTCAAAATCCATCAACCATTCAACCTATAGGTTTAAAACACTTAAACCTAAAAGAAGAAAGTGAAGCATTCAAAAAAGATACTGATACAGACACAGGTGCAGACCTTACTCAAAAAGAAATCAATGAAAATATTGATAAACTTAAAGAAGTACGGTTTTCACATTTGCATAATCACTCGCAATACTCTGTTTTGCAATCCACTACCAAGATTGATGATTTAATCAATGCTGCGGCTAAAATAGGAAGTCCAGCGGTTGCTCTAACAGATACGGACAACATGATGGCTGCATTTCATTTTGTGAATGCGGGTGTGAAATATAATTCTGGTGTAGATGCTAAAATTCAAAATGCTGAAAAATTAATCAGTGATGGATTTAGAAAAGTAAAAAATGAAGCAGATGAGGAAGAAGAACAAACTTTAACTTCCGAAGAAATTGATAACCTGTATGTAGATATTGAGGATTTGAAAAAATCTTACATCAAAACAATAGTTGGCTGTGAATTATATGTTTGCACTGATATGTATAACAAAACAGTTAAAGACAATGGATATTTAGTGCCGTTTTTGGCAAAAAATAAAAAAGGTTATCACAATCTTTCCAAATTGGCTTCAGCAGCCCATGTGGAAGGAAAATATTATGTACCTAGAATTGACAAAACCATAATTCCTCAACTTAAAGAAGATATCATTGCGACTACCGGAGGAATTTATGGGGAAATTCCACAACTTATTTTGAATGTTGGTGAAAGTCAAGCGGAAGAGGCTTTTGTATGGTGGAAAGAACAATTTGGTGATGATTTTTACATCGAACTTAATCGTCACGGTTTGGAGGAAGAAGATATTGTGAATCAAGTTTTACTGAAATTTGCAGAAAAATACAATGTGAAATATTTCGCAGCCAACAACAATTTCTATATCAATAAATCTGATGCTGAATCTCATGATGTTTTATTGTGTATCAAAGATGGTGAACGAAAATCAACTCCAAAGGGAAAAGGTAGAGGATTTAGATTTGGGTTTCCCAATGATGAATTCTATTTCAAAACACAAGAAGAAATGAAGCAATTGTTTTCTGATATGCCAGAAGCCATCATCTGTACAGAAGAAATTGTTTCCAAAATTGAGCCATACACTTTAGGCAGAGATGTTTTATTGCCAGCATTTGAAATCCCCGAAGAATTACAAGACCCTAGGGATAAAGAAGATCCAACACTAAAAATAGGTGAGAATAATTATTTAAGACAGCTTACATACCAGGGGGCAAAGGAAAGATACGGTGAAATTACGGTTGAAATTAAAGAGCGTTTAGATTTTGAACTAGAAGTAATTAAGAACACTGGTTATCCCGGATATTTCCTAATTGTTCAAGATTTTATTCAAGCTGCTAGAGATATGGGAGTAGCGGTTGGCCCTGGTCGTGGTTCGGCTGCTGGTTCGGCTGTAGCCTATTGCACCAAAATCACCAATATTGACCCCATTAAATATGATTTACTTTTTGAGCGTTTTCTTAATCCAGAACGTATATCGATGCCCGATATTGATATTGATTTTGACGATGAAGGAAGAGGGAGGGTAATTCAATATGTAATTGATAAATATGGTTCAAATCAAGTAGCGCAAATCATTACTTATGGTACGATGGCTGCTAAATCCTCAATTAGAGATGCTGCTAGGGTGTTGGATTTACCACTTCCAGATGCAGATAGAATCGCTAAACTAGTTCCAGACTTAAAACTCAATAAACTGTTTACTATTGACGAAGAAGTTTTGGCTGAAAAACTTTCGCCTGAGCAAATGAAAATGGCTTTGGAATTAAAAGAAATTCTAAAACAAAGAGGTATAGAAGGTGAAGTTTTAAGACAAGCCAGAACAATTGAAGGTTCCATTAGAAACACTGGAATTCACGCCTGTGGAGTTATTATTACACCAAGTGATATCAGAGAACATGTCCCTGTGGCTTTAGCCAAAGACTCTTCGATGTGGAGCACGCAATTCGACAACTCAGTGGTAGAAGACGCTGGCTTGTTGAAAATGGATTTCTTAGGGCTCAAAACTTTGACACTAATCAAAGATACATTAAAAATCATCAAAGCAAAATATGATATAGACATTGACATCGAAAAAATTCCTATAGATGATGAAGAAACTTATGCGCTTTTTCAAAGGGGAGAAACTGTAGGAATATTCCAATATGAATCTCCTGGAATGCAAAAGCACTTGAAAGATCTGAAACCTACAGAATTTTCGGATTTAATTGCGATGAATGCCTTGTATCGTCCTGGTCCTTTGGAATATATTCCCAACTTTATTAAGCGTAAGCACGGTACTGAAGAAATAAAGTACGATATCGATGTGATGGAGGAATACCTAAAAGAGACATATGGAATTACAGTTTATCAAGAGCAGGTAATGTTGCTTTCTCAAAAACTGGCAGGATTTACCAAAGGTGAAGCCGATACTTTGAGAAAAGCAATGGGTAAAAAGTTGATTGCTGTTCTGGACAAAATGAAACCTAAATTCCTAGACAGAGGTGAAGAAAATGGTCACGACAGAACGGTTCTAGAAAAAGTTTGGAAAGATTGGGAAGCATTTGCTTCTTATGCGTTTAATAAATCTCATTCTACTTGCTATGCATGGATTGCATACCAAACTGCTTACCTCAAAGCACACTACCCTTCTGAGTATATGGCGGCTGTATTGAGCAACAATATGAACGATATCAAAACGGTGACTTTCTTTATGGAAGAATGTCGCAGAATGGGATTGAAAGTTTTGGGACCAGACGTGAATGAAAGTTATTACAAATTTGCCGTAAATGACAAAGGAGAAATTCGTTTTGGAATGGGCGGTATCAAAGGTGTGGGAGAAGGCCCTGTTAAATCTATTGTAGAAGAACGTAAGAAAAATGGCTTCTTTACTTCTGTATTCGATATGGTGAGAAGAGTTAGTTTGAAAGATTGTAACAAACGAGTACTTGAAAACTTGGCTTATTCTGGAGGATTTGATGGTTTTGAGGGCATTACAAGAGAACAATATTTTGGAACAGACGACAAAGGTCGGACTTTGATTGAAAACTGCATCAAATATGGTGGAGCCTATCAAACTGGACAAGACTCCAATCAAGTGAGTATGTTTGATATGGCCGGAGGTGAAGATGTGGAAATTCCTACTCCAGCAATTCCAACTGTTAGCGAATGGAGTGTTTTTCAAAGGCTTAATTTCGAAAAAGAAGTAGTAGGAATTTACATCACAGGACATCCGATGGATGATTACAATTTGGAAGTAAATCATTTCTGTGATATTGAACTTAAAGATTTGAACGAAAATTTAAATTTCCTACCCAACAAAAAGTTTTCTTGTGCTGGAATTATTAGCAATTGTGCACATTTGGAAAGTAAAAAAGGAAATAAATATGGATTTTTTGAACTGCAAGACAAAACGGGCGGAATGGAATTCAGGATATTTGGCGAAACATATTTAAAGTTACAGCACTATTTAATTCCAGGAAACTTTTTGTTTATTGAAGGAAATGTTCAGTTGAAAGGAAAGAAATTTAACCCAGATGGAAAACAAAAAGAATATAGTGTTCAACAAATTGAATTGCTTAGTAATGTAAGAGAAAGAGAACTCAAAAGTTTGTATTTAATTTTTGATGCCAATCAAATTAACAGTCTGACGGTTGAAGAACTAGAGGGGATATTTGAATCTTATGCAGGAGACAAAACAGTTTATTTAGACTTGATTGATTATAAAGAAAAAACGGGACTTACACTAGTTTCTAGAAGTAAGAAAGTAAATGTTTCTAATGACTTTTTGAAAGACATCAAACAATTGACTGGTTACGAAGATTACTCAACCAACAAGTCCAAAGTACAGAAATTACTGAACGATTTGAGAATGGAAGAAATGAGAATTCAACAGAGTTTCTCTAATGATGAAGTAGATAATGATTTTTCAGATAGTATTACAGAAGATGAAGTTTCTGTGATATAATCTTATCTACTCCATAAACCCAACCAAAATAGAAATACATCCTTGATACTCCATATCATGAGTAGTAGTGGATTCAGGAACTGATACTTCTACTACCAATTGTTGAGTTGAGGCTACTTTAAAATCAAACATATTAGCATTTTTGGCTTT
>CAWUIK010000116.1:0-6538 GCA_963922585.1 uncultured Flavobacteriales bacterium
ATAACCGCGTTAGACTAATCAATAGCTCCGACTGAAAGGAGGGTTAGTTCAACAGCGTATATAAAAAATAGGCGAAACGGTAATAAATTCAAGGCTGTTTGCTCGTATCAAACTTCAGGCTTAACCGAAAGATTGGTTCTTCGAAATCGCCTACTTTTCATATACTAAACGTTCTCAAAATCTATCTATCTATCTATCTATCTATCTATCTATCTATCTATCTATCTATCTATCTATCTATCTATCTATCTATCTAACTAACTAACGAACTAACGAACTAACGAACCAGTTTCTTATACTTCAATCTCGTAGGGATAATATCTGCTCCTAAACGTTTTTTGCGATTTTCTTCATATTCGGAATAACCACCTTCGAAAAAGTAAACAGAAGAATCTCCTTCAAACGCTAAAATGTGGGTGCAAATTCTATCCAAAAACCATCTATCGTGGCTTATGACAACTGCACAACCAGCAAAACTTTCAATTCCTTCTTCCAAGGCTCTCAAAGTGTTTACATCAATATCATTGGTTGGCTCATCGAGTAATAAAACGTTAGCTTCTGTCTTTAAAGTCATTGCCAAATGTAGTCTGTTTCTTTCCCCTCCCGAAAGTACACCTACTTTTTTCTGTTGGTCGGAACCTGTAAAATTAAATCTTGAGCAATACGCTCTCGAATTGATTAACTTACCGCCAACTTCAATATTTTCGTTGCCACCACTCAATACCTCATACACCGATTTGTTGGGGTCCACATCTTTGTGTCTTTGATCTACATAACCAATTTTAACGGTCTCTCCTATTTTAAATTCACCAGCATCTGGTGTTTCTTCTTTCATAATCATCCTAAACAAAGTAGTTTTTCCCGCTCCATTTGGCCCGATGATTCCTACAATTCCTGCTGGTGGTAATTTGAAATTCAAATTTTCATAAAGTAATCTATCGTCATAACCTTTGGCTACATTGACAGCCTCAATGACTTCGTTACCCAATCGAGGTCCATTAGGAATTGGAATTTCAATTTTTGCTTCTTTTTCTTTGATGTCTTCGCTCATCATTGCTTCATAGTTGTTCAGACGAGCTTTTCCTTTGCTTTGTCTTCCTTTGGCACCTTGGCGCACCCATTCCAACTCACGAGCCAACGCTTTTTGGCGTTTGCTTTCTTGTTTTTCTTCTGCTTGTAAACGTTTTTGTTTTTGCTCCAACCAAGAAGAATAGTTTCCTTTGTAAGGAATTCCTTCTCCTCTATCCAACTCGAGAATCCAACCTGCAACATTGTCCAAGAAATATCTATCGTGGGTAACCGCAATCACTGTCCCTTTGTAACTTTGTAAATGTTGTTCCAACCAATGTACAGACTCTGCATCTAAATGGTTGGTAGGCTCATCTAATAATAAAATATCTGGTTCTTTTAGTAATAATCTACACAATGCTACCCTTCTTCTTTCTCCTCCTGACAAGTTTTTGATAGGTGTATCTCCGTCTGGCGTTCTCAAAGCATCCATTGCCAATTCTAATTTAGAATCCAAATCCCAAGCACCAACTTGGTCTATTCTTTCCTGCACTTTCCCTTGACGCTCAATCAATTTCTCCATCTTATCTGGATCATTGAGAATCGCTTCGTCCATAAAACCGTTGTTGATTTCTTCGTATTCGGCCAATAAATCAACGATTTCTTGCACTCCTTCCTGAACAATTTCTTTTACCGTTTTGGTTTCATCCAATTCTGGCTCTTGAGGTAAATATCCAACAGTGTAGCCATCAGAAAAAACTACATCCCCTTGGTATTTGGTGTCAATTCCAGCAATAATTCTCATTACGGTAGATTTCCCCGCTCCATTGAGACCTAAAATCCCAATTTTGGCTCCGTAGTAAAATGAAAGGTAGATGTTTTTTAAAATTTGTTTTCCTTCTGGTGTTTGCTTACTCACATTCACCATCGAAAATATGATTTTCTTATCGTCAGACATGTTGATTTATTTTAGATTTAATTTCGTGAACAAATATACAAATGAAATTGTGAATTTTGACAAAAGACTTTAAGACAAAAGATAAAAGACTTTTTTAGATAAATACAAATTGAAAAAAGTCTAATGTCTAGCGTCTTTTTCCTATTTCTGATTTCAAACTCTAAACTTCTCCTCTTTGGTCGAAATGACAAGTGTTTTTGTTTGTCATGTCGAGCGAAGAAGCAGACCGAAAGCGTCTGTTCGAGTGGAGACATCTGTAAAATATGGTTTAAAATTTATACTTTGCTTACTAGACTTCTCCATTTCAGGCTTCCCATTCGGTCAACCTTACAGTCGAAGTGACAAGTGTTGTTGGATATTCTGATTTCTAGATCTTTTAATCTTTTGTAAAATAGTCTTGCATCTTGAAGTCTTTCATCTTAAAGTCTAAAATCCTAAGACCCAAAAATCATATATTGAACAGAAAGTGATAAAGTTTTTTCTATTTTACCATACAAACTTCCATTTGACCAGTTTTTTGCAAAACCACCACCTATTCTAAAATCAAATCTTCTATACATGTAACTAAATCCAAAATGATATCCCATTGATGAAAGAGGATTGGCATCAACTATTTCTTTATATTCAGACAATTTTGTAAATTTATTTTCGGGCGTATTTCCATATTCTAAAAAATCACTTTCAAAATAAGTAACCTCATCATCAAAACGAATGTAATGATTATCATTGGGCGCACCTTCTCCTCTATAAACATTATATAAGTCCTGATGCACCTCCAAACTATTGGTGTTTCCAGATACTAAAAAGCGATTACTCATTTGGTAGAATGATTTTTCTATCCCAAAATATAACCCCATATTATTGAAATAATTCTCATTATCTGCTTCCAAAGGTGTTCCTTTCAAAAAACTAATAATAGGACCCATTTTAAAAACGAAAGTAGGTCTAATCGAAAATACGTCATAATTGAACTCAATGATTTTATCGTTGTTGAAACTTCTAGAATTGTCATCATAGATATAATTTCCTGTATTGTTTGGTGTAATGTATCTATACAAAGTTGCACTGTATTCTTGCAGTTCCATTTGTACATTCAAAGGTGTGTAACTTCCTGCTAATTCTAAATCTACCAACTTTGATTTAAGTTTGAAATAAGCACCACCAATGACCACACCTCTTGCATCAATATTTGAAGTCCATATATTCGTTACGTTTACATTCAACTCTTCTCGTTTCACATTGGCTGATTGCTGGAATACCTCACTTTTCAGTTGCAAAAAAGATATTCCATCCCCTTGACTTTCATTGCCTTCCATAAAAATCAAAGAATTGATTCCCGCTACTATTCCCAATTCAAATCTTTTGGCAATTCTATGTTTAAAATTATAGTTTTCAGTATCATTCGAAAGAATACTTCCAGAATAATAACCTTCGGGTTTTGAAAGTCCTTTAGTCAATCTATAAGCAACTCCAAAATCAAATTGATATTTTCTATTGTAAGGCAAAGCCGTCATTCTTTCAAAAATACCTTCTTCTTCAGAAAACCTTAAATGCTCATTAGCAGTAGTAATGGCAGTATAAAATTTCAACTGTCTCCATTCCATTCCAATGGTCAATCTAAATTGAGATTTCACATCGATATCCATTTCAAAATCAAAATTTGGTAACGATTCAAATCCGGGATGCTCTTGGTTTACATCTCTAACTTTAGAAACCATTTCGGGAGTCATAAAAGCTGTTGCTATGAAATAAGGTCTCCAAGTTTTATAAGTTTTGAATCGATAACCTAAATTGTATTGGGTAGCGTAAATGCTGTGATTGCTTGTAATGCTAAATTCCTTTTGATACGTTTTTCTTTGCGTATTTATGAAGGTATTGTATTCATTTAGTGAAACATTATTTCCATTAGCGGCATTGTATTCTTCAAACGTACCGAAATTATCTTCATAAAAAATGGAAGTATAATCCGTAATACCTTTGAAAGTGGTTTGATATTGAGAAAAACCAAATCCCATTCCGAAAATAATTCCAAACTCGTGAAATCTACTGTTCCAAAAAATGTTACCTCCTACAGGAGCTTTTCCTTGCCAAGAATTGGTTTGAAATGTCATTGGATATCCATCGTCTCCAAAAGTGGCAATTAAAGGCAATGATGATTTATTTTTTCCATAAGACACTACCCCACTTTCGAGTGAAAATCCAAATTCCATCACTTGAGAAAAGGAATTTGAAGAAAACACAAACAATATGACAGTTAAACTAATTAATCGTAAAATCATTGTATAAATTTTCAGTTCTCGAAGTAGGCGATTGTCTGCCAGATGTTAATTCAATTACTTGCTTGAAAACATAATTCTTAATTTCAGACAAACTCACTTTTTTATCTTTATTTACATCGGCTTCATTGCTTTTGAGTCCATTTAGAAATGCATAAGTAAAAACGCCATTGCTCCATTCTTTGCCTTCCATGGCAAACTCTGCTCCACCAGCACTAGAAACAATTGATATTCCGTGATTGGTACTCATATCAGCAAAAATGGCTTTAGACAATTCAAATGTTCCTTGACTTTTTTTATCAATGGAATTGCCTACATTTCTGAATTGTACATCGCCCACTTCTGTTTGCATTGCTATTTCTAACTCGGCTTCTGCTTTATCTATTTCACCAGAATGACAAGCATCTAAAAACAAACTTTTATGTCGGCTTCTGCATTTTTCGAGTGCGTTTTCCAAATCATCATACTTAATGCCTCTTTTTTCTGGATATAAAAATTCCATATCGTGAGTGGCAAAATAAAAATCCAAATCGGCACTTAAAACACCGTGTCCCGCTGCATAAAGCAATGCTGCATCCTGCTCTTTGGCCTTTTGATAAAAAGCATCTATTTTTTTGAGTTGCTCTTTTGTAACATTTTCATTGGTTAAGGTGAGCACAAAAACACTATCATAAGCTTTTACACTTTTGAAATAAGTAGCAACATCCAAAGCATCTTTAGAGGCATATTTCAAATTGTATTGATCTTCCTTAAATTGGGAAGCGCCCAAAGTAACGAGATATAAATTTTTGTTAATCGGATAATCAGGAACAGCAACCAACTCAATGTTTTTAAGAGAATTAATTCCATTTTCATTCGTTACAAACACTTCTATTCTGTTGTTTCCGGATTCCAATCTTAACTGTAGTGTTGTGTCTTGTATATTTTTAGAAACAGACAATCCTTTGGCTCCGTGCTCAGGAACACCATTTACCAAAACGTGCAAATAACTGATGTTTTTAGCAATATTATCAACTGAGATATTTAACGAGTAACTACCTTTTGATTCCAATTCTTTAGTTTCAAACATACAATTTGGAATGTCTTTAGAAAGTTTTAAATCTTCTTCTTTGATATTCAATTTTGCCAGTCTTTTTTGATAGGCTTTTCGGTAATTATCAATGGTTACATCTGGAATAATACCTTCCAAATTAGCAAAAACAAGATCTGGTCTATTATAAATCAAATCAAACTGTTCAAAAGAATAGATAGAATTATCGTATTTAAATTTTATGTTCTTCATACCTTCTTTAGAAGAGAAATATTTATTGTCTTTCGTGATGAATGTGAACTGGTTATCTCCCATCAAGTATAGTTGTAACTTTAATGTTCCTTTTTGATAATCCCAAAATTGGATACTCCCATCCCAAGAGGCAGTAGCAAGAAAATCTCCAGAAATATTATATACCATCGAAGTGACTATATCTGAGTGTTGAAGTTCGACCGTATTTATGTTATTCTCAAAATTAATTATTCCATCCAAAACTTTTGCAGTTTGATTTTCAAAAGTTGCCTTAAGATTATGTGCTAAAAAATCATTTTGGTAACCGAAATTTATCACGTTTCTAATATTATCTCTCTTAAAATATTCCTCTGAATAAACAGAAGGATTGATTCTTTTTTCTGAAATAATTTTATCTTTATTAAAATCCCAAACCACTTCGTATTCTTTTATGTAATCATACATCCATTGCAATTCGGTGGAAAGCCTATACTTTATCATTTTGACCTTTAGTTGCTGATTTTCAACATTTACAATATCTACAATTTTATACTGAACTCGATGATCCTGTTTTTTATTAATGAATTTATCAAAAGAAATAGAACTGAAATTTTCAAGGTCAAAACCTCTAATTTCACCATTTCTAAAAGCTGCAAAAACCATTTTACCATCTTGAGAAAAAGAGATATCATCTATTCTATTAATTTTTGCCTCATACCTTTCTATTACTTTATTTGCAGATAGATCTGTAACGTAAATTCCTCCATTTTCATCTACGCTCAAAAGTTGAGACTCATTTTGGTTTAGAGCGATTTTCATCACTTTTCCATGATGTATTTTATATCTTTTTTTGATGATTAAACTCTTGGGAGTTAATTCTAAAAGATGACCGTTTTGTGTTCCTGCAAAAAGTTTATTGCCAGCATGAAATGTTGAAATATTAAAATAATTTCTAAAACTCTTAAAGTTTCTAATTCTATAGGATTCGAAATTATCAAGAGTTAGTTTTCCATTCCCTTGGAGCATGTATAATAA
>CAWUIK010000117.1:0-6523 GCA_963922585.1 uncultured Flavobacteriales bacterium
TCAACACTCTGAATTATATCAGGGCTGGCTTCAATTAATAACTTGTTTTTCTGTTCTGATTCTACTATGGACGTTATATTTGTTCCATATATGATTACAAAATCAACAATACCATTATTAATTATAGGATAAAACTTTCTCAACATATATTGAGTCCTATCATCAATCGAAATATCTTCGATAAATTCAAATTCTGTTTTATTTGCTAGTACTTTTTCAAATATTTCCTTACGATTTATTGCTTGATTCGTATCAATGTTTGTTATTTTGGCAAAGTCAAAATCATCCTTACCAATCATCCATGTCCTCAAATCATCATTAATAATGGCGTTTTTATTTACAAATATATATTTTTGATGGGTGTTTAGTACAGCTACATCTGCTGGCAAATTATTAAGAATTTTATCAGTAAACAATCGCTGTCTATTAACTTCATTTTCTAATTTTTTCGTTTCGGAAACGTCTCTAATAATCCCATCCAAACGGTTTACAATGCCATCAGGAGTTTTAAATGGTTTAATTAGTGATTCTATATATTTTATTTCTCCATTTTCAGTAATTATTCGGTATTCAGTTTTTGTTTTTTCTCCCTTTAAAAGGTTTTGGTACATTTTGTCAACTATAATTTTATCATCAGGATGAACTGCTTTAATCCAATGCATGGCATCTTGTTTAAATTCATCAAAATCAATGTTGTATATGTTATAGTATGAATCTGAAACATATAGGTATTCATTTTGGATAGTATCAAACGACCAAAAAATAAATTCATTAAGCGATTTATGAATTTCTTCCAATACCTCTTTTCTTTGCTCAGCTTCTTTTTCTAATGCTTTTAATTGTGAAACGTTTCTGATTATAGCCACAAATTCTTTTTTGTCTTGAGGTAAGATTCTGCATTCATAATCCTGTAGTTTTCTTTCTTTATTCGGGTATCCAAATTCAAAAGAGGATGGTCTGTTGAATTTTGCGCTGTCCTTCATTGCGTAAGAAACTTTTTGGCTGATTTCTTTAGGCAAAATTTGATAAATATTTCCACCTACTAGATTATCAGAAAAAAGTTCAACTTCTTTTGAAATAGAAGACGATTTTTGATCAATAATATCTCCAGAGCTACTTATTCTGAAAAATAAATCTGGGAATGCATCAAATATCGCCTGAAAACTTTCGTTTGTTTTTAAAAGTTCTTGTTCTATATTTCTGTTGATGAGCGTATTTCCAATTGTAGCAGCTAAAGCTTTTAATAAATTGGTTTCAGTTGTAGACCAAATACGCTCATTTTTACAATCATCAAATCCAATAAATCCCCATATTTGTTTATTAATTATTATGGGCACAATCAAAATGGAGACAATTTCTTGAGATTCTAATAAGCCTCTTAGGTTTGGCTCAACATTTTTTACGATTGAATTAAGCACTTTGCCCTTTCTAAAATTCTCAGATAAATCACCAAAAGCATCAGAAGGGATATTTTGTAGATCTGGATTGTTAATTTGTAAACTTATATTTTCTTTAGTCCATTCATATTGTTGACTGTACAATTGTTCACCATTATTTCCTATGTGCGAATTAAAGATATATACTCTGTCAACATTTGTCGCTTTGCCTAAATATTTCAATGCTTTTGTTAGAGCATTATTCAAGTTTTTGTTAGTAAGTAATTCATTGGTTAATTGAGTAATACTCATTAACAGCAATTCATTACTAAATGCTTTTTTTTGTTCATTTATTTGGTCGGTAATTTCAATTCCATAACCTACTAAATTTTCTATTTGATTATTTTTAATTATGGGATTTAATATACGCAAAACATGTACACTAGAATTGTCGGGTTGCAAAAATTCCTCCTCCCATTTGACTCCTTTTTTAGTTTTAATTACAGTATTAAAATGTTTTCGTCTTTGTCGAGCAATGGATAAATCTAGATTTCTTTGTTTAAAAATTTCAAGATCACTTTTTCCAACCATGGATGTCCTAAGTTGTTTATTTTTTAAAACGAATTTATTTACAAAAATATAATTTTGGTTAGTATCGAAAACAACTACTTCTGCAGGCAAATTATCGAGAATATTTTCGTTGAAAATCCGTTGGTTGTTTAGTTCATCTTCTAATTTTTTTGTTTCGGTAATATCTCTTATAAAAGAAATAAATTGTGTTCCATACTTCGTTTTTGAAGGCGTAACTATAAGTGATATTACAATTTCAGTAGTATCTTTTTTGATTGCGGGAACTTGAATTAATTTACCAGAAATAGTATGTTCTCCTGTTTTTAAATAATGAGATATGCCTTTTTCATGTTCTTTTGAATGTACTTTTGGCATTATGTTGTCAGAAAGTTTCTTGTTAAAAACCTCTTGTTCGGTCCAACCAAATATAGCTTCAGATTTTTTATCCCATTTGATAATTCTTCCTTCTTCATTGAGAATAATTACCGCATCTAAACTGTTATTCAAAATATTTTCTTGAAACTCTTCCTTTTCTTTTTGTGCAATTTCAGCTTTTATACGTTCGGTTATATTCGTAAAAACCCACAAGTTTCCATTGTAATTGGCACCTTTTAATACAGGTAGATATTTCAACTCATAATATTCATTCTCAGTAGTCTGCAAATAATCAAATACAAAATGTTCTTTTTTGCGCTTTATTTCAACAAGCTTTTTTTTAAATGTTAAAGTATCTTCAGTGAAAAAGTTTAATTGCGTAATAAAAATTTCAATTTTTTGACCTATTATATCTTTTCTTTGAGGAATCGTATTGTGTATCGATAGAAATTTATGATTGACGTAAATTATTTTACCATTTTGGTCTTCCATTAAAATGGAAGATCCCATAGAGTTATCTATGGTTGCAGCAATTAAACTTTCGGATTTTTCAAAATGATCTTTTATAAAACGAGTAGTTTCATTCAAATCATTGCTTTGAAAATTATCGTCTTCAAACATTCTTATACTTTCAACAAGTTTATCTATCGTGTTTTTCTTTTCTTCTATTTCTTGTTTTAATTTAACTTTTAATTCGGAAAATTCATTTTGTGTAATTGTAAAAATGTGATCGTTAAATAACTTGTCTTTTTCAAAAGTATTAAAGTATTCATTTACCGAAAGAATAAAAGATTCCATCTCCGGATTTTTTAGTAAATCATCCGAAAGGTGTTTATTTATTTGACGTTCGAGTAATTTATTCAACTTCATTAAAAGTGGTAATTGTCATTGTTTGATTGTGCAAGTTACAGTTTGAAAGGTCATTAATAGGGCAAATCTCTCCGTAAGAATAAAATCCAGAAAGATTGGTGCTTTCACCAAAATAAGATCTTACAGCTTCTACTTCTTCACTAACGCGATGCCCTAATATTATTTTTCGACCTACACAACTTATTAAAAGCGCAAATTCAGGATGGTTAGCGCTCTTAAAACCTGACTGTACTGCTGCATCATGAGCAGCAGAAGTTATGTTATTAAGGTTGGCTCTCATAAACTGAACAATGCAACCCTCTGGTATATCTCCTGCAAAGGTCATGGATTGTTCCTCTTCAGAAATATACAAAATAGTTCTTACAACAGGCTCATTTTTGTCATCTAAAAAAACGGCTAATGGAAACAATAAAGCAGATGATGGCAAATTCGCTGCTTCTACACCAAGATATTGTTTGTATATATCTAATGCTTTTTTGTTATCGAGTTCAAACAATTTATTTTCGGTAGATTTTGTAACCAATTTGTCGAGTCCAAAACGTTCCCAACCTCCACTAGAACCATGTGTAACCTCAATGTTTTGACCATAAAATCCAATCGCTAAAATATTGCCTTCAGTTGGTTGACAATTTAAACCAACATAAGTAGAGTTGAAGTTTGTGCCATCCCCAGCTAGCCCTCCTGTAATTAACACACGACCACTTGACAAACGATTAAACTCCTTTACAAGTTTACTACCATTTACTAAATGCCCATCTGAAAAAACCATTAAATAACTTAAATCATCACTATCTAATGTGTTAAAGATTTTTCCTGCAGGATCTAAACTATTTTCGTAGTCTTTGATATTAATCATAGTGGTTTTCACATCCGTTTTTTCAAACTCCAACACAGTTATTATAATACTTTCATCTAAAACAGTGTCGTTGATTATTTCACCACTTGTGGTACATAAAACAATCTCTGATTTTAGAAATTTAAGCCTTATTTTTTCATAAATCCCTTCAATTGAAAGCATACTCTTTGAGCCAAAACATAACACTATACTTGAACTCACTTTAGGTATAGTTGACACGTGTTCAAAACTTGACCAAGTGGCCTCGTTATAAGTATATAAGTAGCTTTTCATTTTTTATTTTTAATCGTATTTCATTTAATTTGTTACTTTCTGAATGTAAGTAATATTGTTTTATTAAATAAAAAATACATTTATTAAAATGCAAATGTAGTGATTTGCCTATATTCAGCAAAACAAAATCTTGTTTTTTCCTGAATTTATCTATTTAAAAATTTAAACCACTTTTTCAAACCAAAGAACGTATGATTCATCTCAACCCCAAGGATACAATAAAACTTTGTAATGATGGCTCAAAATATACTAACCTGTTTTCGGTATAAGGATTCTTGTTCAAATTATATAAATTGAACTGAATTTTATCCCGAACTCAGGTTAACTGCAACGTTTATTTATCAAATCTTTCAGCCTTTGATTGGCATTGCATAAATATTATTACTGTTTTGGAAAAGTTTTTAAAATGAGTAAATAAAAAAAAATATTGTCGAAGATGATTTAATGTATTCTAAAATTTTGAAGCATAAACTTTCAATGGATCCTGATTTTTGATATTGAAGTATTTAATGATGTAAAAGTTTGTTAAAAAGTCTATACTTAAATCCATACTTTATTAAGTTCGATTATAGGTTGCCTGATGTGTTAGGTTTAGATATTTAAAAAGATAAAATCAGATTATCCTAAAATTAATGTAATAGTTATTTCTACCCAAGAAGATTTATGCATTGATGTTAATCTGCTCAAGCACGGTGCTTATGATTACATTATTAAGGATTGACAAGCCATAGATAAAATCTAGCAATCCGTTCACAATGCCAACGATAAAAGAACCTTACAAGAAGATTTAGCATTACTCACAAATGAACTAAATGCCAAATATAATTTTTACGAATATATCAAAGATTTAAGCCATCCAATGCAAAAAGTTTTCTCATTACTCGAAAAGTCGGCAAAAGCAAATATTACAGTTTCCATAACGGGAGATATATTAACTGGAAAAGAGTTAGCTGCTAAAGCTATCCATTTTAATTCTCCTCGAATGAAAAAAGCATTTGTAACAATAAACACAGTTGCTATTCCTCAGTAACTAATAGAAATCGAAATTTTTGGATATGAAAAGGGGGCTTTCACAGAAGTTGATCAAACTAAAAAAGGAAATTTGAAGAGGCCCACAATAACCCGTTATTGCTTAAAAATAAACCTCAAATCTTTTTATTTTCTTAGAATCTTAAAAAATTCTTAGATCGAACTCACGTTATTTTTGTAATATAAAAATACTTTAAAAATTAATGACCTCTAGCCGCTAAATACTTTTCAGCATCTAATGCCGCCATACATCCTGTCCCAGCAGCAGTAATTGCTTGTCTGTATCTTTTGTCAGCAGCATCACCACTTACAAAAACGCCAGGCACATTTGTCAGAGAAGTTCCAGGTTGCTCGTATTTGATGTATCCTGTTTCATCCAAATTTAAATATGGTTTGAAAACATCTGTATTGGGTTTATGACCAATTGCTACGAAAAATCCTGTGGCAGGAATGTCTTTTTCTTCTCCTGTTTTGTTATTTTTTACTTTTACTCCTGTTACACCTTGTCCGTCACCCAAAACTTCAACAGTTTCTGTGTTGTACAATATCTCGATATTCGGTGTTTTTTGAACTCTCTCTTCCATTATTTTTGAAGCTCTAAAATTATCACTTCTCACCAACATCGTAACTTTTGTACACAATTTAGCCAAATAATGCGCTTCTTCACAAGCAGAATCTCCTGCCCCAACGATTACCGTTTCTTGTCCTTTGTAGAAAAAACCATCACATACTGCACAAGCAGAAACTCCACCTCCAATTTTCAAATAATGTTGCTCAGACTCTAATCCTAAATATTTTGCTGATGCTCCTGTTGAGATTATAACAGTTTCTGCATGAATTTCTTTTGTTTCATCTACCCAAACTTTATGAATGTCTCCACTAAAATCAACTTTAGTAACCCAACCATTTCTCACATCAGTATCAAATCGTTCCGCTTGCTTTTGCAACTGAACCATCATTTCAGGACCAGTAACACCTTCTGGATATCCTGGAAAATTCTCAACTTCATTAGTTGTTGTCAATTGACCACCTGGCTGCATTCCTTGATACAAAACAGGATTCATACTTGCTCTTGCTGCATAAATTGCTGCTGTATATCCAGCAGGACCAGAACCAATTATCAAACACTTTACTCTTTCTATTTCTGATGACATATCTTTATTTTTTATTAAAT
>CAWUIK010000118.1:0-6354 GCA_963922585.1 uncultured Flavobacteriales bacterium
AGAGATACGTTACCGAAATCATTTGTAACGAAATCCTAATGTTGGGATCAAAAAACTAGTAATTAATCAATAAGTAAATAATATTAACAAGCGGCTAAAAACTAACCGCTAATCACCAATCACTAAAAACTTAAAAAATGAATCAATTAAAAAACAGAGTACAGTTAATCGGACACTTAGGTACGAACCCAGAAGTAATCAAATTAGAAAGCGGAAAGAAATTGGCCAAAATGACATTGGCAACCAACGAAGACTACACGAACCCAAAAGGAGAGAAAGTAAAAGAAACGCAATGGCACAATGTAACCGCTTGGGGAAAACAAGCAGACATCATTGAGAAGTACCTAACCAAAGGTAAACAAGTGTGCATCGAAGGAAAGTTGAGCAACCGCAACTATACAGATAAAGACGGAGTGAAGAGATACGTTACCGAAATCATTTGTAACGAAATCCTAATGTTGGGATCAAAAAAATAATAACTAAAAAATATAAATAAAAAAGCGCTTAGTTTACTAAAATAAACAGGCGCTTTTTTTTACCATTACGAAAGTTTGTAAAACAGAAAATATAAAAATCCTAATAAAATAAAATTTGATTATTGAGATTTAAGATAATTCAAAAAAGGATCATTAAATGAATATCCATTTAGAGAACGCTCTTTACTTAATTTATTAAACTCTACCAATGACCAAAGAACAAACTCTTTGTAAAAGTTTATATCTGTTTTATCCAAATCAGGTTGATATTTTTTGATTAAGTCATTCAGAGGTTCAATTTTATTCAATTCAGAATGGTAAGTCTTCTCATCACATTCATCCAATAATTGAAAGTTGCCTTCTTCAAAAAACCAATTTAAAATATTTCCATAAGGACTCACATCCTCTTCTTTTTCTAATTTCTCTATTTTGGGAAAATATTTTGGAAAGAAAGTTTTTGCTGCTTCACCTATTAATTTTTGCGCTACGAAAACTGAACCCTCCTCTTCTCCTTCATATACTAATTCCACCTTGCCAGTAATAGAAGGAATCATTCCCATCAAATCACTAAATCTAACGGTAGCTTCGTTTTCATTATTCATGATGGCTCTCCTTTCCACAGTACTTAATAAATTTTCAAAGGCGGTAATGCTCATTCGAGAACTTATGCCACTTTTGTGATCTATATATTCACTTTTTCGTGCTTCAAAACCAATTTGCTCCAATAAATCTGCTGCAATTGAGGGCACATGAATCTTAACCTTTCTCTCTTCTTTATTGTTGGCTTCTTGTTGCGTAATGGTTTTAGCAATAGCAATATTCTCGGGATAATGAGTGAGAATTTGCGAACCAATTCTATCTTTCAAAGGTGTAACAATACTTCCTCTGTTGGTATAATCTTCGGGATTGGCAGTAAAAATAAACTGTAAATCCAAAGGCATTCTCAATTTAAATCCTCTAATCTGAATATCACCTTCTTCTAGAATGTTGAATAAAGACACCTGAATTCTTGCTTGTAAATCTGGCAATTCATTGATAACAAATATGCATCTATTAGCCCTTGGAATCATACCAAAATGTAAAACTCGTTCATCTGCATAACTCAACTTAAGGTTGGCTGCTTTTATTGGGTCAATATCTCCGATTAAATCTGAAACCGTAACATCAGGTGTCGCTAATTTCTCAAAGAACCGCTCTGACCTGTGTAACCAAGATATGGGTGTTTTGTCACCTTCTTGTGCAATCACCTCCTTGGCATACGCACTTATTGGGTTCAAAGGGTCGTCATTGATCTCAGAACCAGAAACATATGGAATATACTCATCCAATAGATTTATCATCAGTCGTGCCATTCGGGTTTTCCCTTGTCCTCTCAATCCTAAAAAATTAATGTTGTGCTTAGAAAGAATAGCTCTTTCTAATTCAGGCAAAACGGTACTTGCATATCCATGCATTCCCTCAAATACGACTTCTTTCTTGCTTAATTTCTCTATCAGATTGTTTCTTAGTTCATCTTTGATAGATTGGCTTTGGTAACCACATTTTTTAAGTTCTCCTAATGTTGTTATGCTCGTATTCATCTTAATTGATTCTTTTTTTTCTGTTGGTTTCATAATCATGAAAAATCATTTCACCCAAACCTTGAAGTCCAGTGTAAAAAGCTTTTCCTTTATTGAAGGCTGTAAAATTCTCAACAAACGATTGCAAATAGGGGTCTTGAGCAATCATAAATGTTGTGATGGGAATATGTAGTTTTCTTGCTTGTGCTGCCATGTTATAACATTTGCCTACAATATATTCATCCAGACCATTGCTGTTTTTGTAATATTGTCCATCAGGAAGCCTTAGACAACTAGGTTTACCATCGGTAATCATAAAAATTTGTTTGTTGGTATTTCTCTTTCTTCTGAGCATGTCCATTGCTAATTGTAATCCAGCAACAGTATTGGTATGGTAAGGCCCCACATTGAGATAAGGTAAGTCTTGTATTTTGATAGGCCAAGCGTCATTTCCAAAAACTAAAATATCTAAGGTGTCTTTTGGATATCTAGTGGTAATTAATTCTGAAAGTGCCATTGCTACCTTTTTGGCAGGTGTAATTCTATCTTCCCCATATAGAATCATACTGTGGCTAATATCTATCATCAAAACAGTACTCATTTGAGATTTGTGATGGGTATCTTCTACTACCAAATCCTGTTCTGTCAATTTGAAATCGCCATATCCATTGTTAATTTGTGCATTTTTCAAACTTTCGGTCATCGAAATACTGTCTAGAGCATCGCCAAATTGGAAAGACCTTAAATCTCCGGTATGCTCATCGCCTATTCCACTTGTCTTGGTTTTGTGATTTCCTTGGCCATTTTTTTTAAGTTTACCAAAGATTTGATCTAATGCATTCTTTCTTATGGCTCTTTCAGTCTTGGCGGTGATAGACATCTTGCCTTTTCCATCAGGTTTGATTTCTTGTTTGATATATCCTCTTTTCTTAAGATCTTCCACAAAATCATCGATGGTGTAATGCTCATCTGTGAGTTTATATTCTTTGTCCAAAGCACCCAACCAATCCAACGCTTCGTCCATATCTCCTGAAGTATGCGTAATTAACTCTTTGAAAATTTCGAACAACTTATCAAAAGGCTCCTTGTGTGGTGCCTCATATGGAGAGAAAATAAACCCTTTTTTATAATTATCGTTGTGCAAAGCAGTATTGGAATTTGTCTTTTCAAATCTACCCAATTCTAGTTTAAATTGCAACTTATGGTTTGTTTATTCTTGTACTTGGCTCAAAATTTGCCATGATACGAATATTCAATTCAAAATTGTATTTTTGTAAAGAATAAAAAAATAATTCAATGAAAAAAGTAATCATATCCTCACTTGCGCTATTGTTATTGGGAAATATTTCCTTAGCTCAAGGAACTAAAAAGATTGACAACCAAACGATTTGGAGTTCTCGAACATTCAGTCCAGAGAATGTTTACGGTGTTGAAAGCATGAACGATGGGGTTCACTTTACCAGGTTGAATTATAATAACGGAGCAACTTCTATTGACAAATATACTTTCGAAGAATATAAGAAAATTGCTACCATTGTTTCCTCAGATGCGTTAAAATATGAAGGAAAAAACATTTCCATAGAAGAGTATACATTTAATGCAGATGAATCTAAAATTTTGATTGCAACGGATCAAGAAGCCATTTATCGTCATAGTAGTATGTCGTATTATTTTGTGTATGACATCAAGTCCAAAAAACTAGAACCCTTGTCGGACATGAGTTTGAGCAAACAAAGACTCGCGACTTTTTCTCCAGATGGAACGCAGATTGCATTTGTGAGAGACAACAATATTTACATTAAAAATTATATCGAAAACAAAGAAGTTCAAGTCACTTTTGATGGTATGTACAACCAAATCATCAATGGTGCTACAGATTGGGTTTATGAAGAAGAATTTAGTTTTGATAGAGGTTTGTACTGGAACCCCAAAAGTGATCGATTGGCATATTACAAATTTGACGAAAGTGAGGTTAAAGAATTTCAAATGGAAATGTACGGAACTTTATATCCAGAACATTACAAATTCAAATATCCAAAAGCGGGAGAAGCCAATTCAGTGGTAACCATTCATGTTTATGATGTATCGAGAAATGCCTCTGATGATTTTTATTTGGGCGATAATATGGACATTTATGTCCCTAGAATTTCTTGGTCAAATGATGGATATAATTTGTTGGTGCAACGTTTAAATAGACTTCAAAATCATTTGGAAATTCTAACGGGTGATTTCAACCCAAGTAGAAACATCATTGCTTCGGTTCAACCAAAAGTAGTATATACTGAAAAATCAGAGACCTATATTGATGTGCACGACAATATGCAAATGTTTTCTGATAGCAAAACAGTAATGTGGACCAGCGAAATAGATGGCTATAATCACTTGTACTTGATAGACGTTACCAACGGAAAAATGACTCAAGTTACTAAAGGAAACTGGGAAGTTACTTCAGTATATGGTTTAGACGAAAAAAGTAGTACAATATATTTTCAAGCGGCCAAAGAAAGCGCCACTCAAAGGGAAGTTTATAGCATAAAAACAGATGGCAGCAATCTTACCAAACTTTCTGTAAACCCTGGTACTAATGATGCATTGTTTAGTAAAAACTATAAATACTATTTACTATATCATTCAGATGCCAACACTCCTTTTACAGTTTCTATTCATAGCAATTTTAAAAAATCGAAACTTAAAAAACCTTTAGTGATTGTTGACAATAAAGCATTAAAAGAACGAATGGCTTCTTTTGATTTGTCTCCTAAAACTTTCTTTACCGTAAAGAATGAAGAAGGAACAGACTTGAATGCTTGGATGATCAAACCGTCTAATTTTGACGAAAATAAGGAATATCCTATGTTGATGTTTGTATATGGAGGACCTGGAATTAATACAGTGAATGATGAATGGACATACGGTAATTATTTTTGGTTTCAGTCTTTGGCACAACAAGGTTATATCGTAGTTTCTGTGGACGCAAGAGGAACAGGGTATCGTGGAAGAGCGTTTAAGCATAGCACTTATTTACAATTGGGAAAATACGAAACGGAAGATCAAATTGCAGCGGCTAAAGAATTAGGCAAAAGAAAATACATCGATGCTTCAAGAATTGGAATTTTTGGTTGGAGTTATGGAGGATATATGTCTTCTTTGTGCATTACCAAAGGAGCAGAAACTTTCAAAACGGCTATTGCAGTTGCACCAGTTACCAATTGGAGATATTACGACAATATTTACACAGAACGATTCATGCGTACACCTCAAGAAAACGGAGAGAATTATGATATCAATTCGCCTATTAATCATGTGGATAAACTCAAAGGAAATTATCTTTTGATTCACGGTTCAGCTGATGATAATGTACATTTTCAGAATGCGATGGAAATGGTAGATGCTTTGGTTAAAGCCAACAAACAGTTTGATTTTATGGCGTATCCTAATAAAAATCATGGTATTTATGGAGGCGTTACCAGAGAACATTTATACAACCTAATGACAGATTATTTAATCAAAAAATTATAAGTTATGACTAAATTTATTTTTGTACTTACACTATTTTTAAGTTTTCAAAATTTTGCTCAAGCACCTATCAATTGGATGACTTGGGAAGAAATGGTAGAGCAGCGCGAAAAAGACAGCATTAAGAAAAAAGTGTATATTGACCTTTACACAGGTTGGTGTGGCTGGTGCAAAAAAATGGATGCCAGTACTTTTTTGGATCCCAATGTTGCGCAATACATGAACGATAGATACTATGCCGTAAAGTTAGATGCCGAAATGCGTGATACCATTGTTTTCAATGGACATACATTTATCAATTCTGAGCCATCCTTTGTAAAAACAAATCCCAATGCCAGAGGCAGAACACATTGGTTTGCTTATAGTCTTTTAGATGGCGCGATGTCCTATCCATCTTATGCTATTTTGGACGAAAATCTCAATAGAATAGCAGTATATCCCGGTTACAAATCTCCTGAAGAACTTCTAGGAATACTCGTTTTCTTTGGCGCCAATCAATACCAACAATACCACAATTACCTCAACAAAGCATGGAACGATGCTTTGAAAAATAGTGGAGGGAAGTAAAAGCAGCATACCTATTAAGTTTTTATTTAAATTCAGGATTAGACATATTAAAATAGTTTCAACGGTTTTCAGCTATACGCAGGCAGGGATTTTACCACTGAACTTCCTACGAAGAACTGAACTTTAATTTTACTACTTTCCTGTCCTACGAAGCAAGAAACCCCTGCTTGCGTATAGGTGATGTTGAACTAACCCTCCTTTCAGTCGGAGCTATTGATTAGTCTAACGCGGTTATA
>CAWUIK010000119.1:0-6293 GCA_963922585.1 uncultured Flavobacteriales bacterium
TTCATAACCATCAGGAATTTTGGAAAGGTTTTTATCAACTGGTTCTTCAGATACCGACTTTACTTTGTAAGTAATTGTCATTCCCTGATTTTCAATAATGTATTCTAATGGATACCCTTCCAAACCTGGGAATTGCGTATTCAATTCTTTGGGTAAATCTTCTGTGTAGTAAACTTCTACTACTTGATTATCCTCTGGATTTTCAGTAGAAACGGTGTATATTGCTTTTTTACACTTATATCCCGCAATTGTTTTTGTTTCTTCAGTGATTTGAATATCTTTTTTGATTTCTTTTTCCTCTACGTCTTCTGAAGTAATAGCAATCTTTTGCCCCATCAAATTCATAAGAATAGTAGTGATTTTAGTTTTTAAATTGGTAATTACAATTTGGTCTCCCAAACCAGTTTTTTGTTCGGTTCTTGTAAAACCTTTCCCAATAAAAACTGTCATTTCAGTTGCTAACATTGATCTTTGAGATTCGTAAGCTTCAGGTAAGTCATAATCAAGAGAATAAACGATTTTACCTGTAAATCCACCACCCGCAAGTAGCATCATATTCAACATAAAAATTGAACATAGTGTTAAAATTTGTTTTTTCATTTTATAAATTTTTGATTTTAGAATAAATAAGATTGATTTTCAAAGAAAAAATAAAAGTTTTATTCTATGATTTGATTGAATATCTCTTGCATTTGAAACAACATCTGTTCCAAACTTACTTCTTTGAAGTCTTCAGGAACAATAAATATAGATTCATCAATCTTAGACTCACTGATGCTATCTGCTTTAAAGTTCATTACCAATCCGTATTGAGACACTTCGTAACCTAACATAACATTAGGTAATTCATTAAACTGGTTACACCAATTGCTATTTTCAATTCCGATTGTTTTTGAAGTATATATCTCTGCATCATAACCATCCTGCAAAGTGTTGTATACAGCCATGTGTTTTTCACAAAATAATCCTGCCAAACTATCTGTGGTCGGAACTTTCAACAAATCTGGCACTGGAAAAGTAGCCAACATCGTATCGGTAGAACTTTTATCCAAACGAGTATATATGTGTTTTGAACCAAAATCCAACATTAAGATTAATTCTTTCTTTTTACACTCTGAAATTAAAGTTGTTGTGAATAATCCACCTTTAGTCACTGTATTTTTGTAGATGTTATTTTTAAATTCCATTGTCATAATGTCTGGCAACAAAACGACCATAAAATCATCTTTATAATATGGATAAGTGATACTGTAATAAATTGTTCCTTCAGAAATTACTTTTTCTTCTTGAATCTCTTCAGTCTCATTTCCACAACTAACAAACGTTAAAGCAAAAAATACTAGACTGAACATCAATACATTACAAACACTACTAATACGAACAAACATCTATCTTGTCTTAGTTTTTACACAGTTAATAGACAAATATAGTTTTTTTTTTGATATTCTAATTTTATTCTTAAAAAAACTTTAATTTTAAATTTTTCGATTAAAAAAAACATTTTCAATATAATATTCACACCCAAAACAATTGGTAAGTTTATCTTTGCAATAGTTAAACAAAAATATAACTTTTGTAAAATGAGTAAACCAAGCATTCCCAAAGGAACTAGAGATTTTCTTCCATCAACTATGGTAAAAAGAAACTATATTTTTAATACCATAAAAAAGTCGTTTATCAAATTTGGGTTCCTACCAATTGAAACACCCTGCATGGAAAATACCAGCACATTGATGGGAAAATATGGAGAAGAGGGAGATAAGTTGATTTTCAAGATTCTAAATAGTGGGGATTTTTTGAGTAAAGTGGACGAAAAATCACTTTCAGAAAAAAACAGCAATGGAATTTTAAATCAAATCTCTGAAAAAGCACTACGATATGATCTAACCGTTCCTTTTGCAAGGTTTGTGGTTCAAAATCAAAATGACATCGCATTTCCTTTTAAAAGATACCAAATTCAACCTGTTTGGAGAGCTGACAGACCTCAAAAAGGAAGGTATAGAGAATTTTATCAGTGTGATGCGGATGTAGTAGGATCAGATGCTTTGCTATATGAAGTTGAATTAATTCAACTTTTTGATGAAATACTTTCGAACTTGGGAATTAAAGATTTTACAATTAAAATTAATAATAGAAAAATTTTAAGTGGAATTACTGAAATCACTGGAATGAGTGATAAAATTATCGACATCACTGTTGCAATAGACAAATTAGATAAAATCGGAGCAGTAGGCGTAATCAAAGAACTTCGTGAAAAAGAAATTCCTGAAGAAGCCATCGATAAAATAAAACCTTTGTTTGAATTGAAAGGCAATAATTCAGAAATAATTGAAGTGATGAAAAAAATGCTTTCAAATTCTGAAATCGGCATGAAAGGTATCGAGGAATTAGAATATGTTTTTGAAAAAATAAACCTTTTGGGTCTTGAAAATGCTGTTCTAGAATTTGATGTAACGCTTGCAAGAGGATTAAACTATTATACAGGAGCGATTTTCGAAGTAAAAGCAAATAATGTCAGCATTGGAAGTATCTGCGGAGGTGGAAGATACGATGATTTAACAGGAATTTTCGGACTTAAAGGAATTTCTGGAGTAGGTATTTCATTTGGTGCAGATAGAATTTATGACGTAATGGAGGAATTACATTTATTTCCTTCTTTTAGTTCAGAAACAACACAATTATTATTGATTAACTTTGGAGAAGATGAAAACCAATCTCTTCAAATTCTGAATCAATTTAGAAAATCAAACATCAATACGGAACTCTATCCCGTTAATGCTAAACTGAAAAAGCAAATGAGTTATGCAGATGCGAAAAACATTCCTTATGTTATGTTTTTGGGTGAAGAAGAATTAAAATCTGGTTCATATAACTTAAAAAACATGTCTACTGGAGAGCAAAACCAGATGAATATAGAAGAAATAACATTAAAATTAAAACCATAAACTCAACAATGATTTTAAAAAAATCAATTATATTTTTTGCGTTTTTCTTTTTGCCAAATTTCTTTTTTTCGGCTATATCTCCGCATTATAAAGAAGCCATGCAAAGGGGGTATGAGATTATTGAGGGAGATAAAGTAGTGATGCCAGATGGAACAATATGCAACATCAAAGACTTTAACGAAGGAAATTGTGGTAAAAAATGGTTTGGTGAAGAGTATTGCGTTCCTGAAGGAAAATATGTTTGGGATGAAGATAAATGTTGTGAAGGTTTAGCGCCATTTTTACCAGAGGATGTTTCTGGTCAAGCTACTTGCCAGCCTATAGATGATTCTTGGTTTACAAGTAAAAGTTTAATGTATTTCTTCGTAGGAGTTCTAATACCTCTAGGTTTATTTGTATTTTTGGCAATTAAAGCCAAAAAAAATCTTTCAAAGAATAATTCCTAAAATATAATGTGCGGTTTAAACGGAATATATAATATTAGAAAATTAACGGATGCTAATGATCTCATTCATCAAATGAATCAAGCATCACAACATAGAGGTCCTGATTACTCTGGCATTTATAAGGATGAACAAATTGTGCTTGGACACAACAGACTTTCTATAATTGATTTACAACCTAGTTCGCACCAGCCTTTTGTTTCAAATGACGGAAATTTGGTTTTGGTGTTCAATGGAGAGATCTACAATTACCTTGAAATTAAGAAGATTCTTAAAGATTATGATTTTAAAACCAATAGCGACACTGAAGTCATTATAGCAGCATATCAAAAATGGGGAAAGGCTTGTGTCAATCATTTCAATGGAATGTTTGCTTTTGCTATTTGGGACAAAGCAAAACAAAATTTATTTATTGCTCGAGATAGACTCGGCATCAAACCTCTTTATTATTACGATAATTTTGAGCAATTTGCTTTTTCATCAGAAATGAGAAGTTTGTTGAAATTGCCATTTATTGAGAAAAAAATCAACGAAGATGCTTTGGTCGATTATTTATCTTACGCTACGGTTCATGCTCCAAGAACCATTGTAAATGGCATCCAAATGTTGATGCCAGGACACTATTTGGAACTGAATGAAGATGGAATCAAAACTACTCAATATTGGAACATTAATATTCATTATAACAGTGCAAGCATCAATCAAAGTTATGATGAAGTAAAAGCCAGAACCAAAGAATTGCTCATGAAATCTGTGGAGCGAAGATTGGTTTCGGATGTTTCTTTTGGTGTTTTTTTGAGTGGCGGAATAGACAGTAGCGCTTTGGTGGCTTGTATGTCTAAAGTAACAGAAAAACCCATTAAAACTTTTTCCATAACATTTGATGAAAGTGAGTTTTCGGAAGCGAAATATGCTCAAATGGTTGCCGATAAATATAAAACTGAACATACCGAAATAAGACTAAAACCTGAAGATTTTTTAAAAGAATTGCCTTCTGCTATCAAAAGTATGGATCATCCAAGTATGGACGGACCCAATTCTTACATTGTATCCAAAGCAACTAAAAATGCCGGTGTAACGATGGCTTTAAGCGGTTTGGGAGGAGATGAACTCTTTGCAGGATATGATATTTTCAAAAGATCAATGAAATTGCTCGATAAAAAGTGGGTAATGTCTTTTCCTGTATTGTTTAGAAAAACTTTTGGTAATGTTTTGAAAATAGCAAAACCAGGAATAGCCTCAGACAAAATATACAAAACACTTACCAGTAAATATTTAGAACTTCCCTATTACTACCCTATCAACAGGGAGGTTATGGACGAAAAAACGTTACACAAAACGCTCACTTTTCATGACTATCCTGAAAATAGCGTTCACGAAATTCTACAAAATGGAATTGGCGTTGGTGCTTTAGGTGCAAAAGTTCCTTTTTTGAGCCGTGTATCATTTGCAGAAATCAATACTTACATGCAAAATGTACTTTTGAGAGATACCGATCAAATGAGTATGGCCCATGCTTTGGAAGTTAGAGTTCCGTTCTTAGACCACGAGTTGGTAGAGTATATTTATGGCGTAAATGACGATTATAAATATCCAACTACACCAAAAAAATTACTAGTAGAAGCACTTGGAGATTTGTTACCAGAGGAAATTGTAAATCGACCCAAGATGGGCTTTACTTTACCATGGGAAGTATGGATGAAAAACGAACTCAAAAGTTATTGCAAAGAAGGTTTAGATTTCTTGAAAAAAACCCAATCTTTTGAAAAAAGAGCTATAGATGACATTTGGGTAAAATTTTTGAATGGCAACTCAAAAACAACTTGGTCTAGAGTATGGCATTTAGTGGTTTTAGGCCACTGGCTCAAAGAAAACAATATTGAAGCTTGACCCGAAAAAAACTCATATTATTTGTCGATTGGTTCACTCCCGCTTTTAAAGCAGGCGGCCCCATTACATCTGTGAGAAATCTTTCTTTGGCTTTACAAAAAGAGTATGAAATTTATGTTGTAACCAGTGATAGAGATTTGGGAGATTCATCACCACTAAAGGATATCAAAACAAATGTTTGGCAAGATATTGAACAGTTTAAAGTAATTTATTTATCTCCTGAAGAACAGACTTCTCAGAAATATTTATCCATATTTGATGAAATAAAACCAGACATAATTCACCTCAACAGTTTATTCTCAAAAAAATTCACACTATTACCACTTTCAACTTTTAAGAAAATTACTACTCCAATTTTCATTTGTCCAAGAGGAATGTTTGGTGAAGCATCATTAAAAATTAAACCTTTCAAAAAGAAAATATTCTTCGTTTATGCAAAGTTGAAAGGAATTTTCAAAAATGTCATTTGGCATGGGACTTCAGAACAAGAAATTAAAGAAATAAAAGGGATTTTGGGTGATCAAATTAAATTTTCAATTGCGCCCAATTTTTCCTATTTACCTAAAGAAAACGAACATTATCTCAACAAAGAAAAAAGAGAATTAAATATTATTTGTGTTGGAAGAATTTCTCCCATAAAAAATATTGATTTTATACTCAAAGTTCTTCATCAGGTAAAATCCAATATCATTTGTAAAATTATAGGACCTGTGGAAGACAACATTTATTTTCAAGAATGTAAAGATTTGGCTCAAAAATGTTCGAAAAACGTTAAAATTGAATTTATAACGGGAATGTCCCACGAAGCATTAGATAAATTATATCTAACAAGTCATGTTTTTATATCAACTTCTAAAAATGAGAATTTTGGACATAGCATCATAGAATCTTTAGGTCATGGTTGCCCAATTATAATTAGCGATAAGACACCTTGGAAAAATTTAACTTCAAAAAATGTAGGATTTGATTTACCTTTAGACCCTGAAAAATTTTTGAAAGCGATTCATCATTTTTA
>CAWUIK010000120.1:0-6291 GCA_963922585.1 uncultured Flavobacteriales bacterium
GAGGTGGAGTTGCTATTTCAATTACCTCTTCAGTTTCTAATGAAACTTGTTTAAGTGGTAATGGATCAATTACTGCAAATGTAACAGGTGGTACTTCTCCTTATTCGTATACTTTAAATGGGGGTACTTCACAATCAACTCCAGTTTTTTCTGGATTAAGTGCAGGATCATATTTAGTTGCGGTATCTGACGCTAATGGATGTTCAGCCAATACATCAACTATTGTAACTAATACAGGTGGGTTTACCTTAAATGTTAATCCTTCTTCAGGTCAAACAATTTGTGCTGGTAACACTGCTAATATTAGCGCTAGTGGAGCAGGTGTAGGTGCAACTTATACTTGGGATCAAGGTCTTCCTGTAGGTGCCTCACACAATGTGAGTCCATCTGTTACAACTACATATAATGTTGTAGCACAAGATGCTCAAGGTTGTTCAGCAACAGGTTCTACAACTATCACGGTACAAACAATACCTACAATTACAGTAATTCCTGTAAACCCATCAATTTGTAGTGGAGAATCTGTTGATTTAACAGCCACAGGAGCACAAACCTATGTTTGGAATACTGGTCAAACTACTTCTACTATAAGTGTTTCACCAACTACTCAGACAACATACACTGTTATTGGTCAAAATGGGTCATGTTCAGGTTCGCCTGTTCAAGTTACTGTAGCTGTAGCTCCTTCTCCAACAGTAAATGCTAACTCTGATGTAATTAACATACCTGTAGGAGGAACAGTTAATTTTAATAATGCTGGTTCTAATGCTACATCTTATGTTTGGAACTTTGGCGATGGACAAACTTCTACTACTGGTTTTGTGGCTCATACTTACAATGTTCAAGGTGTTTATACAGTTACACTTACTGGAACAATTGGAAATTGTAGTGCTACAGATGTAATTACAATTAATGTTGGTGTAGTTGGAGTGGATAATGTTGATTTAGATCAATCAGTTACGCTTTACCCAAATCCAAATAATGGATTGTTTAACTTAAAATTAGAATTTAATCAAACTCAAGATGCTGAAATTACATTGTTCACATCTCTTGGTCAAATTGTTGACTATAGAAGATTAGAAAATGTTGATGGTCAGGTTGAAATTTTTGATATTTCAAATTTATCTAATGGTGTTTACTTTGTAAATGTTAAAACTAGAGACGGGATAGTTTCTAAAAGATTTATTCTCTCTAAGTAAAAAAATAGATAAATAATATTCATTATATATGGGGTGATTGAAATTTTTCAATCACCCCATTTTTATATTTGTAAAACAAAAAATAGTGTACTTTTGTTATACTTATTGAATTCAAAACAATTTTTTGATGATTCCAGAGAATATAGATATAAAAGCCATTAATAAACTAAATGAAGGGACTTTAATGCAAAGTTTAGGTATTGAGTTTACAGAATTTGGAAAAGATTTTGTAATTGCTAAAATGCCTGTTGATGAAAGGACTTTTCAACCTTTTGGGTTATTACATGGAGGCGCTAATTTAGCATTGGCAGAAACTTTGGGTAGTGTAGGAACACATCTGATGATTAATAAAAATCAAATGGGTGTTTGTATTGAAATAAACGCAAATCATGTCGGTTCAGTGATGGAAGGAGTTGTAATTGGAAAAGCAAAATTGATTCATAAAGGAAAATCGACTCATGTATGGATAATTGATATTAAAGATCAAAATCAAAAGTTGATTTCAACTGCCAGAATGACTATGATGTTAATCGATAGAAAATAGAAACATGAGTAAAGGCTTTGTATATTATCAATTACCAAATTCTTCAAATATTATTGGTATTTCTGGAGCATGGAGAATTGTAGAAAAGTTTGAGGATGTAAAATCTGGGTTTATTACTACAACTTTCAATAAAGATAAAATTTACAATCTTAAAGAGCCTAAAGAAATATCATTTAGTGCTTTTGATTTTTTATTACCAGATGACCAATTACAAAACTTTGAAATTTCAAAAAAAGAATATCTTCAAATCATAGAAGATGCAAAGTCTTTTTGCGAATCGATTAATGGAAAAGTGGTAGTTTCAAGAGTTAAGAAAAAAGAAATTTCTGACGATTTTGATATTAAAGAAATATTCTTAAAACTGTGCGCGAAATATCAACATTCTTATAATTATCTATGTTATATCCCACAAGAGGGAATGTGGATGGGAGCTAGTCCAGAAAAATTACTTTTTGGAGATGTGAATATGTTGAAATTAATTTCTCTTGCTGGAAGCAAAGACGATAGTCAAGATATCATTTGGAGCGAAAAAGAAAATTTTGAACAGCGGCTCGTTACTGATGCTATAGAAAAAATACTTTTAGATTTAGATTTAAATTACAAAAAAGGGACTGCCAAAACCATCAAAGCAGGCAATATGTTTCATCTAGAAACTGAGTTTGAAGTGTCTAATTGTAACGATTTTGTATCATTAGCAAATAAACTTCATCCTACTCCTGCAGTCTCTGGGTTTCCTAGAAACAATGCATTGGATTTTATTTTCAAGAACGAAAAACACCAAAGAAATTTATATGCAGGGATAATTGGTAACTTAGCAAAAGATAATGTTCAACTGTTTGTAAATTTAAGATGTGCTAAAATTTCCAAAAGACATATTGAACTTTATATTGGAGGAGGAATTACCTCTGATTCTGATGCTGTATCAGAATGGAACGAAACGGAATTTAAATCAAACACTTTGTTGTCAGTATTAGAAAATAAAAAGAACTTTGTAGGGTGATATCAAATAAGATAACGGTTCAATATTTACTAAAGTTTTGTAAGGATTTACAGATCAAGAATTGGGTGCTCTCTCCAGGTTCTAGAAACGCACCTATTACATTAACTCTTGGAAATGATTCATCCTTTAATTGTGAATCTATAGTTGATGAAAGATCAGCGGCATTTATCGCTTTAGGTATGTCAATAGCATCTAATAGTGTTACAGCTATAAGTTGTACCTCTGGTTCTGCAGCTTTGAATTATGCACCTGCTATTTCAGAAGCTTTTTATCAAAATATTCCCTTATTTATAGTTACTTCCGACAGGCCTCAAAAATGGATTGGAAATGGTGAAGGTCAATGTATCAATCAAATAGAAGTATATAAAAACTTCGTTAAAAATAGTTACCATATCGATGAAGATGTTCCAGAAAATCAAATTATACAAATTTTTGAAAGTATAAAATCTGATTTATTTAAAGATATTAAAGGCCCTGTACATCTGAATCTTGCTTTTGAAGAACCTTTGTATGAAACAACAGACTCATTCAAATTAACTCATGATTTTAACCTCAATATCGATAAAGAACCTCAAGAAGTTCAAATCGATTTTGATATATTATCTAATAAATGGAATCAATACTCCAAAGTGATGATTTTGTGTGGGCAGATGGATAAAGACGAAAAGTTGTTATTTTTACTAAAAGAATTAAATCAAGACCCAAAAGTTGTAGTTTTAACAGAATCTCTCTCAAATGTTTCAGATTTCTTTTTTATTAATTGTATTGACAGAACATTAGCAAATATAACAGATGATGAAAAATTTGCTCCAGAATTGGTAATAACTATCGGGGGAGCGATTATTTCTAAAAAAATAAAACAATATTTAAGAAATGTCAAAAATCTTGAACATTGGCAAGTTTCTGCAACTAGACACTCAGAAAATGTTTTTGAAAGCCTAACACATTTTATTAATATTTCTGAAAGCGATTTTTTTAGAAAAATGATAGCAAAAAATGATTTTGAAAACGAATCATTGTTTAGCAATTATTGGATGCAAGCATCTAGAAGTTCAGAAAATGAACATGATAAAAATATTTCGAATTTCCCTTGGTCTGATTTAAAAGCGTTTCAATTAATCAATGATTTTTTACCTGAAGAGAGCGTTTTTCATCTTGGTAATAGTAGCCCTGTGAGATATGTACAATTATTTAATCCAATATCATCAGTTAATTATCAAGGAAATCGTGGTGTAAGTGGAATAGACGGATGTAGTTCAACTGCTTTGGGATATAGCTTAGCCTCCAATCAATTAAATGTTTTAGTTTCTGGAGATTTAAGTTTTGTTTATGATATCAATGCTTTTTGGAATCATTTAGACAAATTGAAATTAAAAATTATCATTATTAATAATGGGGGAGGGGGCATCTTTAGAATCATTCCTGGACCAAAATCAACTCAGTTATTAGAATCAAGGTTTGAAGTTGGAAACGCATCAAATATTAAAAGTCTTTGCAAAGCATATCAATTAAACTATTTTTCAGTAAATTCTGAAGAAGCCTTGGAAGATATCTTAAGTACCTTTTTCATTCAAGATTCACAAACTGCTGATGTGCTAGAAATTTTCACTCCTAATTCATTAAACGATGAAGTTTTAAATGATTATTTCAAGAAGTTGAAAGTAATATAGCAAATATTATAATGGTTAAGATTTATTAAATTGATGTTTTTTTTTATTTTTTTTATTCAAAAATTGTTTGTGTATAAAAAAGTTGTATATTTGCAGCCCAATTAAAAACGAGATAACATTTATAATATGCTAGTAATTACAGTAAAAGAAGGAGAATCAATAGAAAGAGCTCTTAAAAAGTATAAAAAGAAATTCGACAGAACTAAAGTAATTAGACACTTAAGAGAGCGTCAACAATTTGACAAACCTTCTGTTGTAAGAAGAGCAGAAATAATCAAAGCTAAATACATTCAAAAAATGAGAGAAAGAGAAATCTAATCTTGTTTTAGAAACTTTATCTTAAGATATTCGTAAAGGGAAATTGACTTGTCAGTTTCCCTTTTTTATTTCTACTATGAAGCATAAATTTATTGAATACCTAACTTTTGAAAAACGATTTTCAGTTCATTCCATCAAAGCTTATGAAACAGATATAGACCAATACTTTAAATTTATTAGCGATACCTTTCATGAAGAAATAGAAAACGCAACTCATTTTCAAGTGCGTTCTTGGGTTGTGCACCTAAAAGAAAAAGCATTGAATCATAAAACAATTCATAGAAAAGTTAGTAGTATAAGTTCTCTATATAAGTATCTATTGAGAAATAAAATCGTAACATCAAATCCTGCCTCAAAATTAAAACTACCAAAAATTGAAAAAAGATTACCTCAGTATTTCAAAAATGCAGATTTAGAAGGTTTAATAAATTTTAACTTTAGCACAATAAATGATTTCTCGACTTATAGAGATCATTTGATTGTGGTGCTTTTTTTTGCTACAGGTATAAGAAGGTCTGAACTCATCAATTTGGAAACAAAAAACTACCAAACTGTTCAAATAAAAGTGCTAGGCAAAAGAAATAAGGAAAGAATTATTCCAATTCCTAAAGAAACAAGTTTAATTATTGAACAATATATTTCGATAATGAGAAATCAAGATTTTTCAGAAATTTCAGAATTTCTTTTTGTTTCAGATAAAGGAAAAAAAATGAATGATAAATATGTTTACAATGTGGTGACTAAATATTTTAACTCTGTAAAAACACTTAGTAAAAAAAGTCCACACGTTTTAAGACATACATTTGCAACTCAAATGTTGAACAATGGTGCAGATTTGAATTCAATCAAAGAATTGTTAGGTCATAGTAGTTTGGCTGCAACCCAAGTTTACACCCACAATCCTATTGAAAAGATAAAAAACATATATAAATCATCTCATCCAAGGAGTAATATTTAGAAAAAATATACAATATTTTATTTGTTTTAATTATTTAATTATCTGTTTTATTCAATTAAATTGAACTTCCTAAGAGTTTTTTTTTAATTACAAGAATTTTCAAAGTTATTGAAAAACAATAAATTATGTTTTAAGTCTTGTTTTTAAAGAAAAAAAAACAAGAAAAAAGCTAATAATTTATTGGAGAGTAAAAAAAAAGATATACATTTGCAAACCAATTTTCAAAGAGACGTTAAATCTCTGTTAAATTTGGTAGTTAAAAGCCGGTGTAGCTCAGTTGGCCAGAGCAGCTGATTTGTAATCAGCAGGTCGTGGGTTCGAATCCCTCCACCGGCTCAGTAAAAAAGAAAAAGTTCTTTAAAATCTAATGTTGGGGAGATTCCAGAGCGGCCAAATGGGGCAGACTGTAAATCTGTTGCGAAAGCTTCGAAGGTTCGAATCCTTCTCTCCCCACTAAAATTTGGCGATAAAATTTGCTTTTTTATTTTGCAGTGTCAAAATAAGTAGTAATTTTGCAACTGGATTAATGCGGGAGTAGCTCAGTTGGTAGAGCATCAGCCTTCCAAGCTGAGGGTCGCGAGTTCGAATCTCGTCTCCCGCTC
>CAWUIK010000121.1:0-6273 GCA_963922585.1 uncultured Flavobacteriales bacterium
TTGATTTCTAATATTTTTAGATAATCTCTCTTATCCCAAGCCTCAGTGAGTGTTAGAATTAATGCTTTCTTATCTTCTTCCTTAATCTCGGATCTAAGGTCTGGATGCAGTTTTTTGACTAAATTTTTATAAATTTTCTTGAAGTATTGATCGTCAATGGCTTGATTTTTCTTTTTTCTTTGTTGAGCATCCCTTTTTTGTTGATCATGAAAATGTTCTGTGAATTTCTTTCTAAACATTTCTTCCATCTCATCTAATGTAAGATGTTCATAATCTGAAAAATCCAAACCTAAGTCAATTCCTGATTGTTCTTCAAAAGCATTTTGCATCATATCGAAATCCAACTCTTTTTCTACTCCTGAGTTAAAATTTACATTATATTGATCTTGCAAAACCTTAAGTTTTTCGTTCAATTCGGTTCTAACTTCACTTGTAAGAAAATTACTCATATTGAGTATTTCCATGTTCACATTGATTTGATGCAGTGCTTCTTCCTGATATTTCTGAGGAATGTTCTTTTTGGAAATAAAATTCAATAGATTCTTGACATATTCTAGTTTTTGCTCAAGGTATAAAGACTCTATAGGTTTGATTTCACTCGCATAGATATCATTGACCACTTTCACATCCTCTTTAGTTTTGACTATCTTTTCTTCAAGAGAAGCTATTTGCTTAATGGTTTTGTTGATTTTTCTAGAAAACAGATTGTCATTCAATTCAACTTTTACTTTAGAAACTTCTAATTGTCTCATCAAGTTCATGTCATCGGATGTCTCTTCCTCAAATATGTTAAGTTGTTTTGTCATAAAATAGTTACTATCTTTCAATAATAGAACATAAAATTATTTACCATTAATCTTTTTTAATTCTTGAACATCCATCCAATCTTTAATTCGATCTGTTCTTAGTTTTGTGTCTATTAAATCTTCGTAACTAATAAAAGGAATTTCAGATTCTTTAAGAGGAAGCATTTTTTTTCTATTAAATGCATCTTTGAATTTCAAAATGGTTGAGTACAAAATTATTAAATCTAACTTGGATTCATCAAGTAAAACGTGTAAGTTTCTTCCATTTCGAAGTTCATTTACGGCTTGATTCGCATCACTTTTTTCGTACTTCAAATGAATAAAACAATCCTCTAATTTATCTAAATTTTCTTTAGTATCTTCAATCCAAATATCAGCATCTAAAGTTGTTCTAATATATCCGTGTAAATTTACGGCATATCCACCCACAACAAGATATTGAACATCAAATTTATTGAAAGTTAATAAACATGTTTTAATATTTTCGTCAAGTAAATTCACTCTTTTTCTCTTTTTCGTAATACGTGCCATTCTAAATCATCCCATTTGGGTTGTTTTAAATTTAGTGCTCGTTGAGACATTTTAATACACATTTCAAATCTTTCTGAATAAGACATATTTCGCATCATTTCATACAATGCTTCATCGTTTTCAGGAAAACCGTCATACGCAATATATTTTAGTCTTTTTGCCAAACTACCCTATTGCTTTTTTAATACTTGCTACTATTTTTGCTCCAAATTCCTCACGTTCGGTTTCAGACCAATTGGCTTTGATTCCAAATGAAATCAATCTTCCAATCACATTTTGAGTTTTAGGCAACTCCAATGAACTGTAATCTTGTGGCGCTCCTAGATGATGTATCGCCATTTTGAAAGGCATTCTCAATTCTTTGATATGATCCCATTGATTAATGAAGTGATACATATTGGTGTACCAATAATTAAAACCTCCCAATCCATCTTCAGCAAATTGTTTCATTACCTTTTGCGACATTTCTTTGGTGGGCATAAAAAAGTTTAAAAATGTTCCAGAATCACCTTCTGGGTCTTCCATTCTTCTGAATGTAATACCGTCTATTTCTGATATTAAGTTTTTCAAATAAGCCTTATTCTCTTTTTTAGCATCACGAATGGTATTGATTTTTCTCATTTGCGCCAATCCAACCGCTGCATTCAATTCACTAATTCGGAAATTGGTTCCCATAATCGGATGTTGTTCCATCCCTCTGTTATCTCCAAGATGACTATGTCCGTGATCCGAGATTTGGTGTAAAATATCGTAAGTGGATTCATCATTGGTGATACACAACCCACCTTCTCCAGCAGTTGTAATTTTGAAGAAATCAAACGAAAAAGCACCTGCCACACCAAAAAGCCCAACAGATTTCCCTTTATAAAAAGCACCTAAAGCTTGTCCTGCATCCTCTACAAGAATTAAATCATGTTTTTTGCAAACTTCCATAATACTGTCCATATCTGCTGCAGCGCCACACATGTGCACCAAACAAACCGCTCTGGTATCTTCTGTGATTACTGCTTCGATTGATGCTCCCGTAAGGCATAAACTTTCGTCAACTTCTGCAAAAACAGGCAAAGCACCCTGCCAAAGCACTGCTTCTATGGTTGCCAAATAAGTAAAAGGTGTACAAACTACTTCATCGCCAAACCCTATTCCAGCAGCAGCCAAACAAGATGTCACGGCAGTAGAACCGCTAGAAACCATGTGTGCATATTTTGCTCCTGTAAATTTTCTAGCTTCCGCTTCCAATTCTTTGGCTTTCCACATTCCCTGACGAATATGTTCGTGATTATATCTAAAGAAACAACCTGTTTCCAATACATCCATTACTTCTTTTTTCTCTTCTTTTCCGTATAAATCTGTTCCTGGCATTTTTTATTTTTTTATTGTGTTAAGTCTTACGCTATGTATTATGTTTTATTAATTATTTTATTTAACTCTTTTCAAATTTTTCAATATAGTTTTTAGACTTCTCCACTTCGGTCGAAGTGACAAATGTTTTTTTAGTATATAAATTAACTAATTTTATTTTCAAATTATTAACTCCAATTTTTAGACTTCTCCACTTCGGTCGAAGTGACAAAAGCATTTTCAAATTATCCAATTAAAAATTAATCACTTAAAATTAACCATTAACAATTAACCATTATCTATTTTTTCCTGTTTCATCTTTTTTTTCAATAACCGAAGCGTTTGTGAAGGTTATCAAATTTCTTTTCATAAACTGCCTTATCTTCCTTATAGGTTTCATCTTAATGGTATAAAAACGTGGTTTTAATCCGTTGATTTCCCACGCCATTTTATCTTCTTTGTTCGCTTTTAATCTATTTTTAAGTGTTATGTTACTTTGACCTCCTACTCTCATTTTGGTAATGACTCTAGGTAAGTAAGTCATGCTAATTTGGTGTTTGTAAATCAACCTCAGCATACATTCGTAATCGGCAGCGGATTTCAAATCCAAATTGTAAGTTCCATATTGGTCGTAAATAGATTTTTTCACAAAAAAAGTAGGATGAGGAGGCATCCAGCCTTTTAAAAAAGCATTTTTTTTATAGATGCCAGATTTCCAATATCTTGTAACTTCTTTAATGGCATCCCTTTTCACATAAACCAAATCTGCATAAATTGCATCATGGTCACCAATGGCTTTTACGATGTCAGAAATCACTTTTGCATCTGCATATATATCATCTGAATTCAGAATTCCAACAATGTCTCCTGTAGCATGAGCAACACCTTTGTTCATCGCATCATATATTCCTTTGTCTGGTTCTGAAACGATAGTTGCAATTTGATCTTTGTATTTGTTGACAATTTTTAAAGTTTCATCTTTTGAGCCTCCATCAATAATGATGTATTCAATATTTTCATAATCTTGATTCACAACAGAAACAATGGTATCTTCTATCGTTGCTGCGCTATTGTAAGCAATGGTAATGATGGAAACTTTTAGAGACATTTATAAAATTGCTTTTAGTTCAACCGCTTTCATCGTGTTTATCATCAAGGAAGCGATGGTCATTGGTCCTACGCCACCCGGAACAGGCGTGATAAAACTTGCTTTTTTAGCTACATCATTATATTTTACATCTCCAAGGAGTTTGTAACCTGCTTTTTTGCTCGGGTCATCTACTCTGGTAATTCCAACATCAATAATTGTTGCACCTTCTTTCACCATATCTGCAGTAAGGAATTCAGCTTTTCCAAGTGCAGCGATTATTATATCTGCTTGTAAGCAAAGTTCTTTTAAGTTTTGGGTTCTGCTATGTGTAATGGTAACCGTGGCATTTCCGGGGATTTCATTTCTCCACATCAACATTGCCATTGGCGAACCAACAATATGACTTCTTCCAATGATAACACAATGTTTTCCTTCGGTTGGAACATTGTACCTTTTTAATAATTCAAGAATTCCCGCTGGTGTTGCAGGTAGAAAAGAAGGTAAACCCAATGCCATTCTTCCAATATTTTCAGGATGAAAACCATCCACATCTTTGGAAGGATGAATTGCCATGGTGATTTTGGTTTCGTTGATGTGTTTAGGCAAAGGCAACTGAACAATATACCCATCTACATCTTCGTTTTGATTCAATTCTTTTACTTTTTTGAGCAATTGTTCTTCTGAAGTACTCTCTGAAAGTTTGATTAAAGTAGATTCAAAACCAACTTTTTCGCAGGCTTTTACTTTAGCATTCACATATGTTAGACTGGCACCATCATCACCTACAATTATCGCTGCTAAATGTGGTATTTTTTTACCATCAGCTTTCAATTGATCTACTTGAAGTTTTAATTCTTCTTGTATTTTCTTTGATGTTTCCTTACCGTCTAAAATTGTCATTGTATTTGGTTTATGGTTCGGTGTTTGGGAATATTTAGATTTAACATTGTATCGCTAACAACTAATAACCAAGTGCTAATCACTTAAAAATTATTCCATTGGCATTTTGCCACCCATGTTTTTGAATTGCTTCATCATGTTCATCATGTTTCGTTTATCACTCATCAATCGCATCATTTTCTTAGTGTCTTGGAACTGCTTCATAATTCTATTCAATTCTTGAAGAGAAGTTCCGCTACCTTTTGCAATTCTATTTTTTCTACTTACATTAATGATATCGGGATTTGCTCTTTCTTTTGGTGTCATCGAATTGATAATCGCTTCGATAGGTTTGAATGCATTTTCATCCACTTCTACACCTTTCATTGCTTTACGCATTCCAGGTACCATTCCCATCAAATCTTTCATGTTACCCATTTTTTTGATTTGTTGGATTTGCTCATAAAAGTCATTGAAATCAAATTGATTTTTCTTGATTTTACTGTGCAATTTTTTGGCTTGCTCTTCGTCAAATTGTTCTTGGGCTTTTTCAACCAAAGAAACCACATCTCCCATTCCAAGGATTCTATCCGCCATTCTTTCAGGATAGAAAACATCGATGGCATCCATTTTTTCACCAGTTCCAATAAACTTGATAGGTTTGTCAACTATAGATTTGATAGATAAAGCAGCACCACCTCTGGTATCTCCATCCAATTTAGTAAGCACTACCCCATCAAAATCAATTCTTTCGTTGAAAGTTTTTGCGGTATTCACGGCATCTTGACCTGTCATGGAATCTACCACAAACAAAGTCTCTGTAGGTTGAATGGCTCTTTTTACCTTAGCAATTTCATCCATCATTTGTTCGTCTACAGCCAAACGACCAGCAGTATCGACAATCACTACATTAAAACCATTGCTTCTTGCATGTACAATTGCTTTTTGAGCAATTTCTACTGGGTCTTTTAAATCTCTGTTGGAATATACTTCCACGCCTATTTGTTCTCCAACTACATGTAATTGGTCAATCGCAGCAGGTCTATAAACGTCACAAGCTACCAAAAGTACTTTCTTCCCCTTTTTCTTAGTAAGGTAATTTCCTAATTTTCCTGTAAATGTTGTTTTTCCAGAACCTTGCAGACCAGACATTAAGATAATTCCAGGATTACCTTGGATGTGAATATCTGTTTTCTCTCCACCCATCAAGGCAGTCAACTCATCGTGTGTAATTTTTGTCAATAACTGACCGGGCGAAACTGCTGTTAGTACATTTTGACCTAACGCTTTTTCTTTTACAGTTGTAGTAAAGTCTTTAGCCGTTTTGAAGTTAACATCGGCTTCTAACAAGGCTCTTCTAACCTCTTTAAGCGTTTCAGCAACGTTTATTTCTGTGATAGAACCTTGACCTTTTAATACTTTAAAGGCTCTTTCAAATTTATCTGATAAATTTTCGAACATTTCTTTTTTCTCTTAATTTAAAACATTTAAAAATGTGTATTTAGAAGTTTTCTGTAATCCAAAAACCCTAATACATTTATTTTCTTTGCAAATTTACATAAATTTTTGAATCAAAATCTGACTTTTTTAGGGTTTTATAAAGTCTAAGTAATTGTGCTTATTTAT
>CAWUIK010000122.1:0-6180 GCA_963922585.1 uncultured Flavobacteriales bacterium
TAGCCTTTTTCTGGATTGTTTTTGACAAACATCACTCTGGCACCAATTTTTAATGGTAAGGCTTCCAAAGTTATGACTGTTTTTTTTAAAATTTCTATCATCGAAGCTTCACCTTTTGTTTTGGCTCTAAATGTTTTGGGAAGATTTGGAATCGTGGCTAAATGTTGATTATTGATGAAATCGACATCTTCATTGTGAGTATATAATTTTGTAGGAACAATAGATGTGTCAAATTCGGTTTGAGCTGCTTTTTTGAGCAATGCTATTGAATTTTCAGAAACATTCCCGTTTCTAATTTCATCCAGAATATTCGAAAGGCTGTTGTTTTCTTGACGATATTGTTGGGTTAAATAACAAATTTTAAAGTCTGCATAACTCCATGCTGAAGCCATAAAAGCAAATTTATCTCTACTTTTTTCACCATTGTTTCCAATGGGTGGCAATTGGAAAAAATCACCACACAATACTACTTGAATTCCTCCGAAAGGTAGTGTATTGTTGAGACAGTGAGATAAAACTTCGTGTATAGCATCCAATTGGTCTTTATGCAACATCGAAATTTCGTCAATAATCAAAACTTTTACTTTTTTGAAATGACTGGTGATATATTTCTTTTTTTTGATGTTGGATAAATCCTTTAGTGTAAGTTTTTGTTTCACTCCAATTCCAGACCATGAATGGATTGTAACGCCTTGTATGTGTGTCGCTGCAATGCCTGTAGATGCAGTAATAGCTACTTTGAGTTTGGCATCTTTAAGGTGTTGAATAAATTGATTAAGGACATAGGTTTTTCCTGTACCCGCAGAACCCGTCAAGAAAATATTTTTTCCAGATTTTAGTAATAGTAATGCTTTTTCTTGGGTCATATGCGCAAACTCAATTAGTTTTGCAAAGTTAAAATTAATGTAAGTGAGTTTTTGCTTTTCGCAATTACGTTATTAACATTTTAAACAACAATATATGAAAATTGAAAATTGTCCTTGTGGAAATGAACAACCTTATTTAGAATGTTGTAACATAATTCATCAGGATATAAATAATGCAAAAACTGCTGAACAATTAATGCGCTCAAGATATAGCGCTTTCGTGAAAGCAAATGGAGATTTTTTGATGCAAAGTTGGCATTCTTCAAAACATACGCCTACGCTCAAACACTATTTGGTGCATTGGGCAATGTCTGTAAAATGGATCCGTTTGGAAGTTCATGAAACAATTCAAGGATTAGAAAATGACAAAGAAGGAGTGGTCTCATTTTCTGCTTTTTACAGAGAAAAATTTATGAATAGAGCCTTACATGAAACCTCTAAATTTATCAAAGAAAATAATCATTGGGTTTATTTACATGCAATATAAAAATTTAAAATGATGATGACACCTGAAGAAATTACAAAAACTATGATGGACAAAGATGCTTTTAGCCGATGGTTGGGGATTGAAGTTTTAGAAGTCTCATTAGGATATTCCAAACTCAAAATGATAGTAAGGGAAGAAATGGTAAATGGTTTTCAAATAGCTCATGGAGGGATTACTTATGCCTTGGCTGATTCTGCTTTGGCTTTTGCATCCAATTCATATGGAAATGTTGCGGTATCTATCGAAACCTCCATTTCTCATTTATATCCAGTAAAAGTAATTGATGAATTGACTGCTGTAGCTTCAGAAATAAGTAAATCAAAAAAGATTGGAACATATATAGTGGAAGTTTCCAATCAAAATAATAAAGTTGTAGCGCATTTTAAAGGGACAGTTTATTTTAAGTAATAAGTAGCGTATGTTTTCTTATTTTATCTCAAAATGTTCACATCAAAAATTAATTGTTAAAATGTAAGTGAGTTATGTGAGTATAATTCACATTAAAGTTCTTACTTTTGTATAGTCCAATAAAAATGGAATCGAGTATGAGAGAAAGTTTTGATGACGAAGACGATGAAAATGAAGATTTAGGTTTTTCAGCTATCAATAAATATGAACAGATGATTGCTGAGAATGGAACAGCCTATTTTGACGTTGAAGAAATTGTTGAAATTGTAGAGTTCTACATGGAAGATGATGATTTAGAGTCAGGCTTAGAAGCGTGTGAGTTTGGATTGAACCAACATGCTAATGAAGCTACTTTGATGATTCTCAAAAGTGAAATATATCTTGATTTAGATCAATCGAGAAAAGCATTGGAAACGCTTCAAAAAGCAGTTTCTTTCAATCCTTGCAATTCTGAGGTTTTTACTGCCATAGGTAGTATGTATTCTAGATTAAAAAGCCCAAAAGAAGCTATTTATTATTACGAAAAGGCATTAGTTTACGTAACTGAAGAAGAAAAAGAAGAAGTTTTGTTCGATATTGCTTTTGAATATCAAAATTTGAGACAATTTTATGCTTCTCTTAAATATTTTACCAAAATTATAGAAGAGAACCCAAATAATGAAACAGCCATGTTTGAGATTGGGTTGTGCTACAGTGAGTTAGATAGGGATGATGAAGCCATTAAGTTTTTTAATGAATATTTAGATTTACATCCTTATTCATACATTGGTTGGTTCAATTTAGCCAATTCATACATGAAAAAAGAAATGTTTGATGAGGCCATTTTTGCTTTTGATTACAGTATCATTATCAACGAGTTTTTTCCAACTGCATATTATGGAAAAGCAAATGGTTTTATTCAGAAAAAAGAATACGAAAAAGCTATATTGGTTTTAAATGAAACTTTTGGTTTAGAACAACCACATACATTTGTATATTGCTCAATAGGAGAGTGCTATGAGAAAATGGAACAGTACGATAAAGCATTGACATATTACGAAAAGAGCATAGAACTAGACAAAAACTATCCTGATGCATGGGTGGGGATGGCTGTAGTTTATAAACTAAAAGAACAGTTTGAGAAATCTCTTAAACACATTGATAAAGCAATTAAATTAGATGCAACTAATATTGATTATTTGAGTGTAAAAGCAGAAATTTATGAGGATTTAAAAGAATATGACAAAGCAATAGCGATATACGAATCTATTATTAAAATAGAACCCTCTGATGTAGATACTTGGTTCAATTACGGTGCTCTACTTGGAGATATGGAAGAGTTTGATGTTGCAATAGATATTCTTGAAAAAGGATTTGAACTTACCCAATCAACGGAACTTTTTTTCAAAATGACAGCGGTGAGTTTTGATGCTAAAAATGATTCGCTTGGCTTGAGTTTGTTAAAAAAAGGCTTAACTAAATATGGAAAAGACATTGCTAAGTTTTATGAATATTTTCCCAATTTCGCAGAAAATGTCGCAATTATGGAATTGATAAACAAGAATAAAGATTTATAAATTAAATAACTAAATGAATTTTAAATTAACGCACATACCCAAAAGGGAAGAGAAGCCTCGTAAACAAGGAGTCACAATGATGATGGACAAAGGGTTAAGTATTAGAGAGGTTGAAGATTTTATCGAAACTTCAGGTCATTTGACAGATTTGGTAAAATTTGGATTTGGAACTTCATATGTTACTACTAAATTGAAAGAAAAGATTAAGTTGTATCAAGATGCTGGTATAAAAACTTATTTTGGAGGAACTTTGTTTGAAGCTTTTTATGTAAGAAAAAAAATTTCTGACTACAGAAAATTAGTAGACGAAGTGGGAATGGATACCGTAGAGGTATCTGATGGCTCTATTATTTTACCCCACGATGAAAAATGTGAGTTGATTCAGAAATTCAGTAAAGATTATACTGTTTTGAGTGAGGTTGGATCTAAAGAAGCAGGGATTATTATTAGTCCTGCTAAATGGGTGAAAATGATGACCAATGAGTTGGAGGCTGGTTCTTGGAAAGTAATTGCAGAAGGTAGAGAAAGTGGTTCTGTAGGCATTTTTAGGCCTAATGGTAAACCTCATACTATGTTGGTAAATAAAATCAAAGCTAAAGTTAAACCAGAAAATATATTATGGGAAGCACCAGTAAAAAATCAACAAGTTTGGTTTATTAATTTATTTGGCCCAAATGTAAATTTAGGAAACATCGCTCACAATGACATGATTCCATTAGAATGTTTGAGAATAGGATTGAGAGGAGATACATTTTTTAATTACCTGCCTGACAATATTGTAGAAGCCGCAAAACAACAGTAAAATGATAATTACTTTTGAAAAAATAAACTCAATAGAAAATCCTATTTTGGTCGATATAAGAGAAGAATACGAAAGGGTTAACTGTATGATTGAAAATTCTTTGTTTTGCCCAATGGGAATTTTGATGGAAGAAATCAAAAACTTTTCTGAAAATAACAATTATATTTTGTTTTGTCAAAGTGGAAATCGATCACTAAATATGGTGAAATTGATAAAATCTAAAGGACATCATAATTTTTACAGTTTAGAAGGTGGCGCAAATTTATTAAAAGAAAGGGGAGTGTAATGAAAAAAGAAAAATCTTTAAAGGATTACGGTCTTATTTCACTAAAGGGTTTAGGAATGGGCGCTGCAGATGTGGTCCCTGGTGTTTCAGGAGGAACCATAGCTTTCATAACAGGAATTTATGAGGAACTTTTGGCTACTATTAGTAGTGTAAATCTTGAAGCTTTAAAGAAATTAAAGTCAGAAGGGGTTATATCATTTTGGAAATACATTAATGGTAATTTTATATTAGCATTGTTTTTAGGAATAGGCGTAAGTATCGTTTCTTTAGCTAAATTGATTACCTTTTTAATGGATTTTCATACTATTTCTCTTTGGAGTTTCTTTTTTGGATTGGTAGCCGCATCTGTTTTTTATGTAGGTAAACAAATTAAAGAATGGAGTCTAAAAACAGTTTTAGGATTGATCCTAGGTGCAGTTTTTGCTTTTTGGATTACCATTTTACCGCCATTAGGGCAAACAGATGCTACTTGGTTTGTTTTTGTTTCTGGAATGATTGCAATTTGCGCAATGATTCTACCGGGAATTTCAGGAAGTTTTATTTTGTTAATTCTAGGGTCATACGAAACTGTAATGACAGCAATTTCTGATAAGAAATTATTTACTATAGCTGCTTTCGCAATTGGATGTTTGATAGGATTACTTTCTTTTTCTAGAGTTTTGAAATGGCTCTTCAAAAAGCATGAAAATATTACAATTGCAGTTCTTACAGGTTTTTTAATTGGCTCTTTAAATAAACTATGGCCTTGGAAAAACACTTTAGAAGTTTATATAAAACACAAAGGCGAGGCTAATGAAAAGATAGTGCCCTTAGTTCAGGAGAATATTTTACCTTCAAATTTTTCTGGAGAACCTCAAACATTAAACGCTATCATTTTTGCACTACTTGGGTTAATTTTGATTTTTGGGATGGAGTTTGTTGCCAAGAAAATGAAAAATAAAAACGCTTAAATGAAAACTTTAGGGCTAATAGGTAAGTCTTTGATCCATAGTTTTTCAAAGGGTTATTTCGAAAATAAATTTATTAATCAAAACATTTCAGATTTTCAATATTTAAACTTAGAGATAGATAATATTTCCAAGTTACATGATGTGATAAGAAACCATCGTCCAATTGGTTTTAACGTTACCATTCCATATAAAGAAACTATTATTCCTTTTTTAAACGAAATAGACGAAAGTGCTAAAGAAGTAGGTGCGGTTAATACTGTTTTGGTATCTTATTCTGGTGAGGATTTTTACTTAAAAGGATATAATACTGATGTTTTTGGTTTTGCACAAAGTATAAAACCATTTTTCGAAAGTCATCATGAAAAAGCATTGATTTTAGGTACAGGTGGAGCAAGTAAAGCTGTTGCATATGTGTTAGAAAAACTAGGAGTTTCAGTTATGTTTGTAACAAGAAAAAAAGAAAACTTAAGTCATAATATAATAACTTATCAAGACATCAATCAACATGTAATGCAATTCTATCCTTTGATAGTAAATACAACTCCTTTAGGTACTTTTCCTAATATAAATGAATGTCCTGATTTGCCTTATGATTTCTTCTCACCACAGCATTTAGCAGTAGATTTAATTTACAATCCTTCTGAAACATTATTTCTACAAAAAGCAAAATCTAAAGGAGCCAAAACGCTCAATGGTTTATCAATGCTTCACCAACAAGCTGAAAAAGCCTGGGATTTGTTCAGTAAAGTTTGAATTATTAAATTAATATCACGTGAATAATGTTTAAGCTGCGTTATAAATAGAAAGTTGATTCTCATTTTCATT
>CAWUIK010000123.1:0-5839 GCA_963922585.1 uncultured Flavobacteriales bacterium
ATGTGTTGATTATTTAAAGCACAAATATACATATAAATATATGAATATCAAATATTTAATTTATAGAAGTCCCCTTAAACTTTATTCCTGTAAAGCGACTTATTTACAACTTTTTTCATTTCCGCCTGATTTCCTTTGAAATCTAAGAATCCTAAAATAGCTTCAAATTCTTCTTCTGGATTGGCAACCACATCTGCATAATTGACATCTAATATATCAACATTTGGCTGACTATCTATCCAATCTTCTACTTTTTTAAGTTGCTTTTCAAAGGCATCATTTAGTCCTACAGGGAAAACTTTGGCTTCCGCCTCTTTTTCTTTGCCCAACATAATTTGTTGACTTCTCAACACTTCTACCATATTTCTTCTCATAAATATGATTTTATAATTATAGTTTGAAGGTAAAAAAGGAAGCAGTTGCGCTATAATCTTTACTACTTTACCTTCAGCTTGTGGCAACCAACTTCTATCCACCATCATTTTTTTGACAGGCTCAAACTCATAATATCCTTGAGGATTATTATTGTCTGGCTCTCTTTTTTTATCTGTTAGAACTGGTATTCCAGCAGCATCTAAAATCTGCATCATCATAGAAGTTCCAGATCTAGGCAAGCCTGATACTATAATAACTTCGCCTTTTATGTTTTTTTCTAAAAAGTCTTTATGAAACTTTGCTTTTTCAGGGTTTTGCAATTCGTTTTCATACAAATCAGCCAACCATTTATGTGCTTTTGTCATTCCAGGAGAGAGAGAAATTGCTACTTCAAATGCATTAGCAGCTTCTTGCTTTTTTCCATATTTCACTAGTGTTTCTCCAATGTGATAATGTGCTTGAGGAAAATTATAATTGTAAGTAACAGCAGTAAATAATTCATCTAATGCACCTTCATAATTATTTAACCTCAACATAGCCAGACCTAAACCATGATGCGCTGAAGCATTGGTTTCATCTATAGATAACGCTTTTATGTAAGCATCTTTAGCATCTTGCCATCTGTGTCTCAACATACAAACTCTTCCAATATTGAAATACAATTCAAAAGAATTTGGCACTTTTTCTTCTACTCTTTTGAAACATTCCATTGCTTTTTTGGGTCTATTGAGATACATAAACAACTGTCCCTCGACAAAATCGATATACTTTGGCAGTTCGATTTCTCTCATAAAAGACCTTCTTTTTTTCTTGAGTTCTTCTTCTGGCATTTTAGCCTCTTCCTCTTCAATAGTAATTTGAAGTTCTTTCAAATTATCTATCAAAGTTCTACATTTACCAAATTGTCTCAATTGCAAATAACAACTTGCTAAGCGTTGTCCGTATCTTACTTCTTTTGGATTATCTTTGACCAATTCTTCTAAAAGTTCTACACCTTTTTGAATTTTACCTCCATCAATTAAGTTTCTTGCGACATAATATTTCGACTCTTGTTTTGATAAATTGATTCTTTCTGCAATATTTTCATCAGGCGCATCAATATAACCCAACTCAATTAATTGTTGCATCGCTTCTTGTGCAGCCCATGGATCTTCTTTCATGTCTTGATCATGTGAACCGCAATCTCCTTCTTCTTTTTCCCAATCTTTAATCGTTTCCACAGAAATTTTCTCTTCAAAGGCTTGAATCCATGGTTTGCCCTCCATGTTTTCACCTACAGGTAATCCAAAGAGAGTTAAAAGTGTTGGTGTCAAGTCAATTACAGAAGCACCGTGCATTATTTCTGACTTTTTAATTCCAGGGCCTTTGATACAAATCATACCATAAGGATTGTGCTCTTGAGCAGGAGCCGCAGGTTCTTTGATAAAGTATTTAGGTCTCAAATGATCTGGATGAAAACCATGATCTGAGATTAAAATAACAGTAGTATCGTCATCTGCCAATTCTAAAGTACGTTCCAACATCATATCATGAAACATATATCCAGCATTCACAATATCTTTGTAATTTTCGTACTTATCCAAGGGGATTCCTTTTCTGTGAGGTGGGTGGAATTTCATCGCTAAATGACTAAAATGATCTATAGCATCATGATATACTGCCATAAAATCCCATTCTGTTTCTCTTTGAATATAAGTAGAAGCAGCATGAATTGTAGCTGCGTGTGCCAAAATCTTGGCAACTCCTGCAACCACCTTATCTTTCTTAAAGTCCATCTTTTCCAAATTAGGTAAAAACGGCAACAAATGTTCTGCAGTAATTTCTCCTGTATGAACTCTTAATTCTGCTAAAACATCTTGTAATTCAGGAGGATGAACAGTTCCGTCAGGCATTTTCCATTCTTCTCCATAGGGTTTGTTGGATTGTTGATAAAGATTAGAAACCATTACTCCATTGATTGGTTCAACTGGATTGCTTGGCCACCAACCTACAACATTAGACTTCAATCCAGACTGATGTAAAATATTCCAAATAGCCTTAACTTTTCTTGAAGTACTCGTTACTGGTCGTAGCCCACTATTATCAGCCAAAGGCTCGACAAAACCAGTAATCCCGTGTTTATCTGCTCTATATCCTGTTGCCATACTTGTCCAAAGCATGGGAGATAGTGGTGGATCTAAAGTTTTAATTTTACCGTGAGTACCTTCAGATAAAAATTTTGCCAAAGTTGGCATTTTCCCTTGTTCTATAAGCGGATACAAAACGCCCCAATCTGCAGCGTCCCAACCAACAACCAATACTCTCTTTGCTAATCTCTTACCCATTTTTATCCTCCTTTTTATCTTTTTTTGACTTATTATCCTTTATTATTTCTATATGTTCATCTCTCTTTTTTCTCCATGCTTTTAGTGCAATATCTCCATAAGCTAAAAGACCTAAATTACCTTGCACTGGTATTTCTATATTTTTTTTATTTTCACTCATAAATCTGACTTTTAATTTACAAATTTAGTTTAATTAATTAAAAATTAAAATATAATACCGATAAACTGCAAACAGAATGAATTGGAGATTATAATCTGATTTTACATTGAAAGAAATCAAATAAGAATATTTTTGTTACTTTTGGACTTCCATAGAATTGAAAAAATAACATGCAAGATAAAATTACATTATTAGAGGAAAAAATAATCGCATCCAGACTTGGAGGAGGTGAAAAAAGAATAGAATCACAACATAAAAAAGGGAAGTTAACTGCAAGAGAACGCATCCATTTTTTATTAGACAAAGGTTCTTTCGAAGAAATTGGTGCATTAGTAACGCATAGAAGTTCTAACTTCGATTTAGACAAACAAGTTTTTTTAGGCGATGGTGTTGTAACTGGATACGGAACGGTAAACGGAAGATTGGTGTATATTTTCTCACAAGATTTTACAGTATTAGGAGGGTCACTTGCCGAAGCTCATGCTCAAAAAATTTGCAAAATAATGGACCTTGCTATGGAAAACGGAGCACCAGTGATTGGTTTGAATGATAGTGGTGGTGCAAGAATACAGGAGGGAGTTGTTTCTTTAGCGGGTTATGCTGATATTTTTTATAGAAACACGCTTTCTTCTGGAGTAATTCCACAATTTTCTGCCATCATGGGGCCATGTGCAGGAGGAGCTGTTTATTCTCCTGCATTGACTGATTTTATTTTGATGGTTGAAAATACTTCATATATGTTTGTAACAGGACCCAATGTGGTAAAAACAGTAACCAATGAAGAAGTGACTTCTGAGGAATTGGGAGGAGCAATGACCCATGCTACAAAATCTGGTGTTACTCATTTTGCATGTGAAAACGAAATTGAAGCACTCAATCATTTAAAAAAACTTATGAGTTATGTGCCTCAAAACTGTGAAGAAAAACCACCAGTAGTTCCATACGAAAAGGGAAAAGACGAAACAAGAACAATTTTAAATTCAATCATACCCGAAAATGCCAATCAACCATACGACATCAAGGATGTGATTACTGATGTTATTGACGAAGATACTTTTTTGGAAGTTCATAAAGACTATGCTGAAAATATTGTAGTTGGTTTTGGAAGATTAGCTGGAAGATCTATTGGAATTGTAGCGAATCAACCAGCTGTTTTGGCAGGTGTTCTAGATGTAGAATGTTCTAAAAAAGCAGCAAGATTTGTTAGGTTTTGTGATTCATTCAATATTCCACTTCTTGTTTTTGAAGATGTTCCAGGATTCCTTCCTGGTACTGACCAAGAGTGGAATGCTATTATTACAAATGGTGCTAAATTATTATATGCATTTAGCGAAGCAACCGTTCCAAGAATCACTGTGATTACTAGAAAAGCCTATGGAGGAGCATATGATGTAATGAACTCTAAACATATTGGAGCAGATATGAATTATGCTTGGCCTTCTGCAGAAATTGCAGTAATGGGAGCCAAAGGTGCCGCTGAAATCATTTTCAAAAATGAAATCAATGAAGCAGCAAATCCAGAAGAAAAGTGGAAAGAAAAAGAAGCAGAATATGCAGAACTTTTTGCCAACCCATATAATGCGGCTGCGAGAGGATATATTGACGAAGTAATTAAACCTGAACAAACAAGAGAGAAGTTAATCAAAGCATTTAAAATGCTGGAAAACAAAGTGAAAACTTTGCCTAAAAAGAAACATGGTAACATTCCTTTATAGTTCGGGGTTTGGAGTTCGGAGTTTGGAGTTGTTGAAAAAGTTTCAAATTTGATGTTCGGAGTTTGAAGTTTTCTAATCCCTAATTGCCAATAACTAAAAACTAACCCCTAAATACTAATCGCTAACAACTAAAAAAAATGAAAAATATAAAATTACTTAAAGAAATATGTGAGGTAGCAGGTGCTCCTGGATTTGAACAAAGAATCAGAGAGATGGTCATAAAAGAGGTATCACCTTTGGTTGATAACGTTTCTTTAGACAATATGGGCAATGTAACTGCTTTTGTAAAAGGTAAGGATAGTAGCAAAAAAATAATGATTGCGGCTCACATGGACGAAATTGGTTTTATTGTTACGCATATTGATGATGCGGGCTTTGTGAGATTTCATACTTTAGGTGGTTTTGACCCCAAAACACTTACCGCACAAAGAGTTATTGTACATGGAAAAAAAGATCTAGTAGGAGTAATGGGCAGCAAACCTATCCACGTAATGACTGCTGAGGAAAGAAACAAAGTTCCGAAAACTACAGATTATTTCATAGATTTAGGAATGCCAAAATCTGAGGTTGAAAAATATATCGAAGTTGGGAATCCTGTAACCAGAGATAGAGAACTCATCGAAATGGGAGACTGCGTAAATTGTAAGTCCATAGACAACAGAGTTTCTGTCTTTATTCTAATCGAAACCTTAAGAAAATTAAAAAATCCGCCTTACGATGTTTATGGTGTTTTTACAGTTCAGGAAGAAGTTGGTATTAGAGGAGCACAAGTAGCCACCCAACAAATTCAACCTGATTTTTCATTTTGTTTGGACACTACTATAGCTTTTGATGTACCAGGTGCTCCAGCACATGAAAAAGTAACAGAATTAGGAAAAGGAACTGCTATAAAAATTATGGATTCAAGAACCATTTGTGATTATAGAATGGTGAATTACTTGAAACAAACTGCAGATAAACACAAAATTAAATGGCAAAATGAAATTCTTACTGCTGGTGGAACAGATACATCCGCATTACAACAAATGACTGCTGGTGGTTCGATAGCAGGAGCGATAAGTATTCCTACAAGACATATTCATCAAGTAATAGAGATGGCACATAAAGAGGATATCAAAGGAAGTATTGATTTATTACTTAATGGTATTAAAGATATTCAGAAATTCGACTGGAAGTTTTGATTTATTGAGATTTAAAGATTCAAGACTACAAGATTCAAGACTACAAGATTCAAGACTACAAGATTCAAGACTACAAGATTCAAG
>CAWUIK010000124.1:0-5836 GCA_963922585.1 uncultured Flavobacteriales bacterium
TGCCACATATCTTTGTGCTGGAAATTATTCTGTAGATGTAACTGACGCAAATGGTTGTCAAATAACTTTAAACACAACTATTACTGAACCAACTCCTTTGAACGGAACTATGACAAATGTTAATGTTACTTGTTATGGGTTACAAAATGGACAAGCAACATATTCAGTAGGGGGAGGTATAGCGCCTTATACTTATTTATGGAATGATTTAAATTTTCAGACGACATCAACAGCATCAAATTTATTTGCTGGTATTTATACAGTAAGTGTAACAGATGATAATGGTTGTATTCTTACAGAAAATATTGTAATTACTCAACCTAATCAAATTGCTGCAAATGTAAACATCACCAATTCTAATTGTGGTCAAAACAATGGTAATGTATGTGTAAATATATCAGGCGGTATCTTACCATATCAATTCTTTTGGAACGATCCTAATCAACAAACTTCTGCATGTGCTGTTAATATGTCAACTGGTACTTACACTGTTATTGTAACAGATGATAATAACTGTGTGTTTGATACCATTGTCAATATAAATGATATTTTAGGACCCATAGTTACTTTTGACAATTTATTAGATCCTACATGTAATGGGCTTACCAATGGTGAAATTAATATGACAGTTGCAGGTGGTACATTACCATATGGAACTTATGAATGGGATAATAATGGTGTGGCATTGTTAAATAATGTATCTTCAATTACTAATATTGGTGATGGTTGTTATACTTTAACAGTAATTGACGATGCTGGGTGCGAAGCTTCCAACACTCAATGTGTTTTTGAGCCTAACGTCTTAAATTCAGCGATAACAAATTCACAAGATGTTACTTGTAATTTAGCTTGTGATGGAAGTGCTACTGTATCATCTGCTGGAGGAACTCTGCCACATACAATAGCATGGACAAATGGAGCAACTACAAATTTTAATGGAAATTTATGCGCTGGATTATATCAAGTTACGATTACAGATGCCAATGGGTGTGAAACTTTATCTTCTGTTACAATTACTGAGCCTGATCCTTTAATTACAACAGTTATTTCAGAAATTGACGTAACTTGTTTTGGTTTGTCCAATGGAGAAGCAAGTATAAGTGTATATGGAGGTACAGCTCCATATCTGCATACATGGAATCCTTTCGTTTCTTCGAGTACCATTGCAACTGGATTAGCAGCAGGAGGATACAATATTCAAACAATAGATGCCAATGGCTGTATTACCAATATTGGAGTTACTATAAACTCACCATCAGAACTTACAGGTACAATGACAGTTCAAGACGCTACTTGTGGGAATTGTAATGGTGAAGTTACTTACATTCCTGCTGGAGGAACTACACCTTATACTTATTTATGGGATAATGGTCAGACGTCAATAACTGCTACAGGTGTTTGTGCAGGAAATTTTGGAGGAACCGTTATTGATGCCAACGGATGTACTTTTAACACGCTGGAAAATGTTGCTAATATTGCTGGCCCAGTTATCAGTACAATTGGATTTACTTCTCCATCATGTAATGGCTTGACTAATGGTTCTGCTACTCCAGATTTTAATGGAGGAACTGCTCCTTTCAATTATGAGTGGTCTAATGGCCAGGTTGCTCAAACTGCTGTAGGTATAGGAGCTGGTAATTATTGTGTAACTATTACTGATGCGAATAGTTGCGAAACTACCAGCTGTGTAAATGTTACTCAACCAAATCAATTAGTTTCAATTCCTGATGGAAGTACTACAATTTGTTTTGGAGAAGATACACAAATTTGGGCATCTGGAGCAGGAGGTACTATTCCATATACTATCAATTGGACAGGAGGAAATACAACTGGGTTTGTTGGGCAAGGACCAATTTTGGTTAGTCCAGAATTTTCTCAAGAATATTGTTTTAGAGTTGAGGATGGAAATGGTTGTCTTTCAGCAATCTCTTGCATACCTATTACTGTTACTCCTGCCTTACAAGTTACTTTACCAGCAGATTTATTTATTTGTGATGGGGATAATTACTTAATTGAAGGAACTTATACCGGTGGTAATGGAGATCCTTATCAATACCAATGGTTTCAAAATACATTCCCAAGCGCTGCTATTGGTGCAGGAGCAACACTTGATGTTTCACCAACAGGTGTCACAAGTTATATTGTAGAATTATCAGACGGATGTTCTACTCCTGCTTATGATACAATTCAAATTTCATTGAACCCTAATCCGAGTGCATTTCTAAATATAGTAAATCCAAACGAGTGTGCTCCTGGTACAATTAACTTTATTGCTAATTCTGACATTGGAACTACTTTCAATTGGGATTTTCAATGTGATGCAATAGAAGATTTAAGTACAACTAATACTACAGCAAGTTTTACTTACAACGAGCCAGGTGTTTATGATGTTTGTCTAGAAGTCATTTCAGATGAAGGATGTGTAACTTTAGTAAGTGAGATTGAAGGAGTAGAAATATATAGTAATCCTATTGCTAATTTCTCTGCAAATCCTGAAACTACAAACATGACAAATCCTTACGTAGATTTCACAGATTTAAGTACTGATGCTTTCTCATGGTATTGGGATTTCAACGGTGATGGAAATTTTGATGATTCAATACAAAATCCTTCACATTTTTATGAGTTTGCAGGAACTTATAATGTTGGTCTAACCATTTATAATAATTTTGGTTGTACAGATTTTATTGAAATTCCTTACACAGTAAAACCAGATCAAAATATTTATGTGCCAAATGCTTTCTCTCCTGATGGAGATGGAACAAATGACTTTTTCTTTGTAGGTGGAATAGTTTTAGATGTAGAAATCTTTGATATATATGTATTCAACAGATGGGGTGAAGTTATTTGGGAAGGTCATTCTCCAACTGCTCAATGGGATGGTATGCATAAAAATGTACCTGTTCAAACGGATGTTTATGTATGGCAGTTGAATACTTTAGACATTAATGGAAGTCCTGTAAAAATGAATGGGCATGTTACAGTAATAAGATAATCAATAATACTTTATTTTGCTTTAACGAAAAAGCCATAGAATGAAAATCTATGGCTTTTTTTATTTATAGTTCAGACAGAATTATTGATTTCATGTATGAAGTTTTATTCAATATAAAAGTGAAAATTTTGACGCACATAAATTTTCATATTTATCAAAAAGAATCCTCTATGACTAATGGTATTCTATTTGAATGCTAAATTCAAACATCAATAGTACATATTTTGGCCTCCTCAATTAATTTCGATGAGAAAACTTACTCGTCTGTATCATATTCTCACACCTATGATACACACATCGTCCACTTGCTCAAAGTCTGCCATCCAATCTTTGAAAGCGTTTTCAAGTAATGTTTGCTGTTTGTGCATTGGAAGATGAATGTTTTGAAGCATCATATCTTGAAGAGGTTTGTACTTTAGTTTTTTACCCTTAGTTCCACCAAATTGATCTGCATAACCATCAGTAAATAAGTAAATACAATCTCCTTTTTTTAATTGAATTTTATTATTTGTAAATGGTTTGGCGTAATCAAATCTTCCTATTGGCTGTTTATCACTTTTGATAATTTCAAATTCTTTCTCTTCTTTTCTTGCAATCCAAAGAGGATTATTTGCACCTGCAAAGTTTATCTCCAAAGTTTTTTTGTTGATAATTACCAAAGACATGTCCATTCCATCTTTTATTTCTTCGTCAGAGGTATTAAATGTTTCTATAACTAATTCTCTCAGTTTATTAAGAATTTCTGCAGGATTAATTAGTCCAAATTCATTTACGCATCTATTCAAACTATTAGCGCCAACTAAACTTACCATTGCTCCTGGAACACCATGACCTGTGCAATCTACAGCTGCAACAAGAATTTCATCTCCTTTTTTAACCATCCAATAGAAGTCTCCTGAAACAATATCTTTGGGGAGAAATAAAACAAAACTATCGTTTAAATTTTCATAAATAAATTGTTGTGTTGGTAAAATAGCCGATTGTAACCTTTGGGCATAATGAATAGAGTCTAAAATTTCTATATTTTTCTCCTCCATCAGGTCTTTTTGAACCTTAAGTTCTTGTGTTCGTAAGTTTACTTTTTCTTCAAGATTATGATTGATTTCTTGCAAATCATCGACTAGTTTATGAAGCGAATTTTGCATGCTTTTAAAACTCAAAGCTAAGATTCCAATTTCATCTTTTTGATTTACTCTAACTTCTACATCCCAATTTCCTCTTGCTAGTTCTCTTGATGTTTTTGTAAGTGATTTAATTGGTTTTGTAATCATTTTTGAAGCAAAAAATGAAACTACTAGAACCATTATTAAAGTTCCAACAAAAAATATTAAAATATTATTTCTCAATTTGGTAATAGGAGCAAAAGCTTCCGACTTATCTATTTCAGACATGATCACCCAATTCAATCCTTTTATGTTTAATGGTTTGAAAGATGATAAAACTTCTACTCCTCTATAGTCTTCGAAAATTCTCGTGTCGCTTTCACCTTTTAAAGCAGCAATAGTTCCCTCTGTTTTAACTTCTTGTAATCCGATGCAGGAATTGAAGGTCTTAATTTTATTAATAGTGGCATCACTTACATTAATATCCTTTATCATTTTAAAGTATTCCTTTGGAGATTCTATTAAGAATCGAGATTGATTTCTAAGCGTGTAATCATCACTTACTAAATAAGTTTCTCCAGATTTCCCAAGCCCTACATCAGACCAGTTTTCATTATTGGTCATAATATTATTGATAACATCTATTGGCATTTGAAATACCAAAACTCCAATGCACACATCGTTGTCGAAAATAGGAGTACCTATAAAAGAAGCAGGAGAATTATAAGAAGCTTCATAAGGTTCGTAATCAAAAACTGAAACAAATGATTTGTCGTTTGAGCCTACTGCAGTTTCAAAAACTTTAGCTAAATTGGTTTTAGAAAAAGGACCATCTTTTAAAGAGGTTCCAAAATCAACTTCTTTGAATACCGAATAGACTATATCTCCTCTAATATTGTCAATTAGAAAAATATCGTAATACCCAAATCGAGTGAGGAAATCTTTAAAAAGAGGGTGGAATTCGGAATGTGTTTTTGCATAATCAATACTGTCTTTGATTAATGTTAAATTATGTTTTTCACCCACCGGATTAGGGTTGTTGGCAATAAAAATTCGCTGTAGAAGGGCGCCTTCTTTATTCTTAATCAAAAACTCTTCAGAATTATGTTGAATTAAAGAATTAGCATTCAATCTTTTTATAAACTCATTTTCATAATACGATTTATTTGTAATCCATTCAGTTGTGTCTTTATGATTTAAATTTTCAAATTGTTCAGCTGAAGTATAAAAATCTTTTTTAAAGTTTTTCATTGCTTCAATAACAGTATAATCAAGAGAGTAGGAAACAATTTGATTTTCAATTATTCTGAAGTAATCTTCAATCTGACTCGCTTTCATTTCTCTAACCGCTGTTAATCTATTGAAAGATTCAGTTTCTAATGATTTTTTACCTTCAGAATATGCAATCCAACCAATTATAGATATAGAAAGAACACTTATAGCGATAAATAGTGTAGTGAGTTTTATTCCAATTTTCATTGTCTTTTTTTATTTAGATATTTAAAAGTATAAAATTCAATTGAATAATATCAAATTATTGATTTTAAATCTATGAAAGAATCAAAAAAAAATAAAAATTCATAAAAATAAATTTCACATCACAATTTCTTTTTATATTTGCACCCTGAAATTTTGATAGTGTAAATACTATTGATAAGTCATGGTGGTTGTAGCTCAGCTGGTTAGAGCACCGGGTTGTGGTTCCGGGGGTCGTGGGTTCGAACCCCATCATCCACCC
>CAWUIK010000125.1:0-5670 GCA_963922585.1 uncultured Flavobacteriales bacterium
CAAAAATGCAAATAGCTATTATAGGCGCTGGAAATGTAGCAACTCATTTGGCTTTGGCCTTACATTTAAAAGGTATTAAAATCAATAGTATTGTAAGCCGAAATATAAAAAATGCTGAAGTTTTGGCGATTCAAGTGGGTGCAACTGCTTACTCCAACATGAAAAAAGATACATCCTGGGGTGACAATGATTTTGTAATTGTAGCAGTAAAAGATGATGCTATAGAAAGTGTATTATCTTCCCGTTTGTTAATAAACAGCAATGTAGTTCATACTTCTGGAAGTTTTGATAGTGATAAAATGAAACCTTTTTGCAAATCTTATGGCGCATTTTATCCTTTTCAAACATTTAGGAAAACTGCTCATGTAAATATTGCAGATGTTCCTTTTTTTATAGAATTTAGCGACAATTCTCTAAAAGAAAAACTCTTTGAAGTGGCACGTTTATTAACCCCAAAAGTTTTCGAACTCGACAGCGTTGCAAGAAAGAAACTTCATGTTTCAGGAGTTTTTATCAATAACTTCATTTACTTTTTACTTCATAAGATGAAAGAATTTGGTGACCATCATCAAATTGATGTGTATCATTTTATGCCTTTGCTTCAGCAAACGATAAACAATGCTATGTATCACCCAGAAAACCTTCAAACTGGTCCTGCCATGAGAGGTGACATTCAAACTATGCAAAGTCATTTGGAATTATTAAAAGAAGATGCTATTTTACAAAACTTGTACAAAACTTTAAGTACCACAATATATAAAGACATCAATGGAAAAGAAATTGAATTATAAAGCCAACCTAAGAACCGTAAAACTCATGGTTTTTGATGTAGATGGTGTTTTGTCTGATGGACATGTATTCTTAGATGCAGATGATGAAATGATGCGAAACACACATGTTAGAGATAGCCTAGCAATAAAAATTGCTATAAAAGCAGGACTAAAAGTAATCGTAATAAGCGCTGGAACATCCCAAAAAGTAAAAGAACGAATGCACTACATAGGAATTCAAGATGTTTTTATGGGCGTATTTAATAAGTTTGAAATTTTAGATGATTATTGTAAATCAAAAAATATTGCATTAAAAAATGTATTGTACATGGGAGATGACTTACCCGATTATGAATGCATGACAAATGTTGGCATTGCAACTTGTCCTCACAATGCTGTTGTTGAAATTAGAGGCATAAGTGACTACATTTCTCACATTGACGGTGGAAAAGGTTGTGTTAGAGACATCATCGAACAAACTTTGAGAGTACAAGGTTTTTGGCCCAATATGAAAGAAAATCCAAGAATTGTTTTTTAATGATTTTTAGACCATTAAATATATTTATAATTCTATTAATTGGATTAGTATTTTGGAAATTGAGTAATCAATTCAATCAAAATTTTGGAATTGATATTCCATCTTCAAATGTATTATGGATTTATATTATCATTTCAGTGCTCATTGCAGCTGCAGGATATTTAATCAACGATTACTATGATCAAGAAATTGATAAAATCAACAAACCACACAAAAAGTATCCTTTTACGCCAAGGCAAACTTGGAATATCTATTTTCCCATGAATGCATTAGGAGTGTTTTTGGGAGTCGTTTTTTTGAACATCGAAATGACTTTTATTTTTGTGATATTGCCAATCTGGCTGCTTTGGTTTTATTCTTTTACGTTAAAAAAATTACCCATTATAGGAAATCTAACAATTGCATCACTCTCTATGTGGTTGCCTTCTGGAATAATTGTTTTGAATACTATTCCAGATGCATTAAGCAACAATTCATCCGAGATCAAATCTTTTATGTTGCTTTTGTTAGGATGTAGTTTCTTGACCACCTTTGCAAGAGAAATTATCAAAGACATTCAAGACATCAAAGGTGATGAAAAAATGGGAGTAAAAACCTTTCCTAGTTATGTTGGGAACACATTTGCTGCTATAATTGCAATTGCTATGATTTCCATTTGTTTTATAGTTTGGAATGGATTTTACATGAAATTCAATACTCATTTTGAAACCATTTTACATTTTCCTTTTATCCTTACTACGATTTTTCTTTTGGGCGCAATCGTATTCCTATTGATAGGCAAAAAATGGGAAATCAGAACGCAAAGAAGTAGTTTATTACTTAAAGCAAGTATGTTATTTGCTTTAATTTCTGGATTTTTAATTTAGAGAAATATGTTACCAGATATTACAAAAAACTATTCCGTTATTTTAGCATCACAATCTCCAAGAAGACAACAACTTTTAAGAGAAATCATTCCAGATTTCATTATTAAATCTAAGGAAGTTGAAGAAATATATAACGATCAACTTAAAAGAGAAGAAGTGGTACTTTATCTAGCCAAACTTAAATCTGATGCTTTTGGTAAATTAGCTTCCAATGAAATGCTGATTACTTCTGATACTATAGTTTGTTTAGAGGACGAAGTTTTGGGAAAACCTCACAACGAAAAAGTTGCATTGGAAATGCTCCTGAAATTATCAGGCAAAACGCACACTGTATTTACAGGTGTTTGTGTTAGAACTAACGCCAAAACAGAGATATTTTTTGATGCTACTGATGTTACTTTTCATGAAATGACAAAAGATGAACTTAAATTTTACATACACAGATGTAGACCTTTTGACAAAGCCGGTTCATATGGAATTCAAGAATGGTTAGGTTATGTAGGTATTAAAAAAATGGAAGGTGAATTTTATAATGTGATGGGCTTGCCAGTTCACAAATTATATCAACTCCTTAAAACTTGGTGATTCATCAAATTTATAAGGTTTTTTATCAAAAGTTAAATGCGTCAACATTTCTGAAAATTCATCACAAACTTCACTTAAATCTTCATCATCATCTTCAAAATAAAATTCTACAACAGTTGAGGTTTGAGATGCCATTTCATCAAAGGATTTTAGCATATTGTAGAGCATTCTAGAAGCAGAAGTATTGAAATAATCTAATTTCAAAATAACTGTTGAATCTGCAGATGGTTCGTTAAGATAGATTTTGATATACGACATTATTGGCTCAAAAAACTCATAACTATCCTCAGGAAGAATAACACCTTCTAAAATAAATACACCTTTTTCAGAGCAAAGATGCACGTATGGTGTTTTAGGAGTTTTATTTATTTGTACTGCCATTTTGTATACTATCGAATCAAATCAATCGCAAAGTACATAAATATTTTATGATTTTACAAATTCGCAATTAGATTTTAATCAAATCATTTCTTTATTGTAATTTTTCATTACCCTAAAACATTATAAAACTTACATTTGTAATAGAAATTCAACAAAAATGAGTCTAGAAAAATATCAAAACTTCGTTAAAAAAACTGACACTTCAAGTTTGTTTGTTATCGACAATGCGTTTCCAAAGTCAAACTACATCAAAATTGATTTATCAAAAGACAATCAAGATTTAAAAAAAGTGGATATTACTTCTTCTCGTGAAATGGAAAACTACATTCATGAGTATATTTCAAATCATAAAGTTCAAGTAGCATTTGGAGGTTATCTTGAACATAGAAATCTATATCAAAGAAGTGCACATTTCAATAAACAAACAGATCCAAATGATGAACGAAATATTCACCTTGGAGTGGATATTTGGAAGGATGCAGGAACTATAGTTTTAGCGATTTTGGAAGGTGAAATTCATAGTTTTGAAAACAATACCAACTTTGGAGATTATGGTCCAACAATAATACTCAAACATCAATTTGAAGATGTTGAATTTCACACTCTTTATGGTCATTTGAGTTTGGATTCTATTGCTAATCTAAAAACAGGTCAAAAAGTACTAAAAGGAGAAACCATTGGCAAACTTGGAGATGCATCTGTGAATGGCGATTATGCACCACATTTACATTTTCAAATCATTTTGGACATCGAAAATTATACAGGAGATTATCCTGGAGTTTCGAGTTTAAATCAATTGGATTTTTATAGAAAAAACTGTCCGAATCCAGAAGAGATGTTAGGGTTATAATTTTTTTTAAATTTAGTTTTGATAAAAAACAAACTACTCCTTATTTCTCAAATCCCTTTCTTCTAGCATTTTCTTTTTGATTTCAACATCTTTCCTTTTGATATCTTGTGTTTTGGAAAGTGCTTTCATTACTAAATAGGCGCCACCAAGAAATATCCCACCACTCCAAAGGTATTGTTTTTGAGCGTTATCAATTGAAAGAAAAAGTAAAATTCCAAAAACAATTCCAATTAATCCAAAAATCAAAAATAAATGTCTTACACTCTCTCTCACTTGATTTTTGAATTAAGTTTGATTAAATCTTTTCGATAACTTTCAGATAAAAAAGGTTCATGAATTGCCATTTTCATAAGCAGTTTATTATTCTTATTAGCAGTAAACAAACTATGCACATCTGCTACAGAAATACCTCCACAAGGAATCTCAATGGGAATCATTTCATCTCCAACACTTACTTTCCCTTCCTCTATAATTCTGAGATAAATTCCAGAATAAGGTGCGTTCAAAAAGTCCTTAACGATTTTTTGTGTTCCAAATCTTATCCCTTGTTTAAAACAGGGTTGTCTGGGTTGCGCTACTTGTACTTTAGCGGTCCCTATTTGATAAATTGCACCTATCTTAATGTTTTTTTCATTTAATCCTGCTATTGTAATATTTTCTCCAAAAGCACCGTAGTTCATTGCTACATCTGGATATTTTTCTTTCCAAAAAGGATAACAATCAGCACTGTAAATATAGCATGCTTTATCTACTCCACCATGATATTTCCTATCTACAACACTATCGTTTTCTACATCCTCTTTACCTAAATAAATAGATGAATTTACAGGTACTTTGAAGATGCCCGTTTTCACCGTTTTTCCTCTCCAAGAAACTTCTCTCACAGTGCCGATATTTAAAGAAACTACTTTCAATCGTTGTATTCATAAATGGTTAAACCACTTCTTAGTTTGGGTTCTATCCAAGTGCTTTTGGGAGGCATAATCATATTGTTGTCCGATACGTTTTTGAGTTCTTCCACAGAAACAGGAAATAATGAAAAGGCTACTTTAGCATTTTCTTTTTTCATCAAAGATTTGAGACCTTTGATTCCTTTTGTTCCATCTACAAACAAAACTCTTTTATCTGTTTTGGAATCCAAAATTCCAAGAATTGGTTCTAATATTAAATCACTCAAAATTTGTGCATCCAGACTTTTTACTGGGTGTTGTAAATCCACTTTACCTTCTTTAGGTTGAATTTTGTATGCTTTTTCTCCTAAAATCATTGTAAACTGACTCGTTTTATTTGGTTTTTCAGCTTGTGAAAGTGGTGTAATGATAAAGTCTGTATTTAATTTTTCCAAAAATTCAGACTCACTCATATCATTCAAACTTGTTACAACTCTATTGTAATCATAAATTTTCAACCTACTTTCATTGATGAAAAAAGCAAGAAAAAAGTCCATAGATTGGTGTTTGTTAGCCTTTTGTTCCTGACTAAAAAGTACCGAAGAAGCACTTCTATGATGTCCGTCTGCTATGTAAACGTGAGGAATTTCTTCAAAATACGCCTTAAGTTTTTCAATATCTTTATCTTTATCTACAACCCAAAGATTGTGGGTTTTATCATCTGTAGTTGTAAATTCATATTCTGACCTTGTGGTTAAATAATGGTCTATTAAATTATTGATACCCTGAT
>CAWUIK010000126.1:0-5635 GCA_963922585.1 uncultured Flavobacteriales bacterium
AAAAGACCATGATAGACTTTCTGCCAAAGGTTTTTCATTAGGGTATATTGGAAGTGCATTGTTGTTAGTAATTTGCTTGGCAATGGTAATGTTATCACCTCCAGAATACAGTGGATTGATGTCAAGATTAAGTTTTGTACTTACTGGAATGTGGTGGCTTGGTTTCAGTCATGTTACTTTTTCGAGATTGCCCAAAGGAACATCAAGAATTTCTTTTGGTGAAGGAGCAGTAAAAAAGGGATTTCTAGAAATCAATAAAGTTTTTAAACAAGTAAGAAAAACAGTGCGATTGAAACGTTTTTTAGCTTCATTTTTCGTGTATAGCATGGCTGTTCAAACCATTATGTTGATGGCTGTATATTTTGGAACAAAAGAAGTAAATTGGGGAGAAGGAGCAGAAGCAGAAGCAATGGCAACAACGGGATTAATCATTAGTGTACTTTTGATACAGATTATCGCTATTCCAGGTGCGATTGGTTTGTCGAGAATTTCTGACAGAAAAGGAAATTTATTTGCTTTGAAGTTGGTGATATTTATGTGGGTAGTATTGTGTCTGAGTGCTTTTTACGTGACAGAACCCATTCATTTTTATACAATTGCAGCTTTTGTTGGACTTGTAATGGGCGGTACCCAATCTTTATCTAGAAGTACCTATTCCAAATACATTCCTGAAGGCACAAAAGATACTTCCTCTTATTTTTCATTTTATGATATTTCCGAAAAATTGGGTATTGTGATTGGAATGTTTTCTTATGGTTTTATTGAACAGCTCACTGGTAGTATGAGAAACTCTATTGTGGCATTGGTTATTTTCTTTGCGCTAGGATTGATTTTGTTGTACAGAGTACCTAAAGAAGAAGTGAAAATAGAGGAAGAGGATTTGGTTTAAATCGAATCAGAAGATTGAAGTTCTAAATCTGTTACAGGAGCATCCGTTATTGTGTTAAAAACCATACAAGCAGTTAAATCTCCCATAACATTCACGGCAGATCTAAACATCCCTAAAATTCTTTCCATACCTACAATTATCATAATTCCTTCTGCTGGTAAACCCGCATTTTGAAGTACTGAAGCCAGCACTATAATACCTGCTCCTGGTACAGCAGGTGTTCCAATAGAAGCCAAAATAATAGTTACCAATGAGAGCATTAATATAGGAAAGCCCATTTCTAACCCATATACTTGAGTCACAAAAATAAAAGAAACACATTGATACAATGCTGTACCATTCATATTGATAGTGGGTCCTAATGGAATGATAATGTCACTTACATTTTTTCTAACTTTTAATTTTTCTTCGGCCACTTTTAAAGACAAAGGCATTACAGCCGCTAAACTTGTCGTAGAAAATGCTAAAAGAACTGGGTCTTTGAAATTGGCTAAAAATTTAAAAGGACTTGTTTTTGTAATCATAGAAACTATTAGTAGATAAAATAGCACTAAAGTCAATAATCCAATTAATACAGTTGCGACATAAATACCTAATCCCTTTAGGCTATCACCTCCAATAGTGATGATAAGACTTGCCATTATTCCTAGTACTGCGTAAGGAACAATTTTCATGGCAAAATTCACGATATTCATAGATATTTTTTGCGTAGCTTCCATTAATCTTACTACGGAAGTAGAAGTACCTTTATCCAATTGAATAATCGCTATTCCGATAATGATGCTAAAAATTACAATACTTAACATATCTCCTGTAAGCATTGATTCAAGTGGGTTTTCGGGAATAAGCGTTAAAAATAAATCAGGAATATTTTGAAAACTAAAACTAGTTTGATTTATCATTAAAGCGTCAACAGAGGTTTCACCTTGAAATCCACCTTTGGGCATATAACTACCTGGTGCAATTATGTATGTGAGTATACTTCCAATGATAACAGAGACAGTTGTAGTAATTACAAAATATAAAACTGATTTTAAACCTACAGTTTTAAGTTGTTCGCTTGTGTTACCTGCGTTCCTGTTATTATAGAACTAATGATAAGCGCTATCATGATCATCTGAACCAATTTGATAAAGAGTTTCCCAGGAAAGGAAAGCCAATTTGCAGTTGCTAAAAGATTCTCAGAAGAGATATGCTCTTTGAATAAATTGATGATAATCCCAATAATGAGTCCCAAAATCATTGAGACAATGACCTTTAGCCATAGTTTTTTCTCAACTAATTTTAATATTGCTCCTGCGTATGATTTAATTTCATTATTTATTTTGTTATGATATTAATGAAAAGGCATTTAATACTAAGTACAAAAATATTGGACATTATACTTAATAACTAATACAATAGATTATTTTCCAAAAACCTTTTCTCCATTAATATAAGTGCTTTTTATAAATGTATTGAGTATTTGTTCTTCAGGAACGCTCATTAAATCTTGTGTAAGGATGATAAAATCTGCATCTTTTCCAACTTCTAAAGAACCTTTATATTTTTCTTCAAAATTTGCAACTGCCGCCCAAATCGTCATCCCTTGTATGGCTTCCCATCTTGTCAAAGCATTATCTTTTTGAAACCCATTGATGGGTTCATTGTTTTTATTTTTTCTAGCAACTGCTGCGTAAAATGTCTCTATTGGATTAATATTTTCTATAGGAAAATCTGTTCCTAATGCTATCATTCTATTTTGTAGCAATAATTTTTTGTAAGCATAACTATTTTGAATTCTATTTTTCCCCAATCGATTAATCGCCCATACCATGTCTGAAGTAGCATGAGTTGGTTGAACAGAAGGAATTATGGTGTAATCTCCAAATAAACCAAAATCATCGGGATGAATGACTTGCGCATGTTCAATTCTCCATCTTTTGTCGTTGTAACCTTGCAAAATTTCACCGTAAATGTTTAATATAGTTCTTGATGCGCTATCTCCAATACAGTGTGTACATACTTGAAAATCTGTTTGATATAATTTGGTGATTTTTTCTTTGAAATACGCTGGGTCTTTTAACAAAAAACCAAAATTTTCAGTAGTGTCAATATCACTATAAGGTCTAATTAGACAAGCACTTCTACTTCCTAGTGAACCATCTCCATAAAACTTTACACCTCTAATGTTAAGTCTTTCTGTAGTAATTGGCTTTCCAATTGAATCTATAAAATATGCAAAATTCTCTTCATTGTCTGAAAGCATCACATAAACTTTCATTTTAAGTAAGCCTTCTTTTTCTAAATTTTGAAGTAAAAAAACATCAGATTTATTAAGTCCAGCATCTGTAACAGTAGTAAGTCCAACTTCAAAACAATCTTTTTGAGCAGTAAGTATTGCTTCACTTTTTTGTTGTTCACTAGGTTCAGGAATTAATGACAATACCTTATCTACAGCATTGTCCATCAAAATACCTGTGATTTTACCTTCTAAAATTTCAATATGTCCTCCTGAAATGTATGTTTTTTCATCAATTCCAGCCAATTCTAATGCTTTAGCATTTGCGATTGCTCCATGCCCATCAACTCTTCTGAGAATAACAGGTGTATTTGGAAATGCCTCGTTAAGTAATTTGTTGTTGGGAAAGTTTTTATTTTCCCACTTCGTATTGTCCCATCCTCTACCTTGAATCCAAGAACTATTATTGGTTTTTTGAAAAGTTTGACACCTTTCCACCATATCTTCCATGGATAAAACTCCGTTTAAATCTACTAGTTGTTTACTCAATCCGTAACCTAAAAAGTGACAATGAGCATCAATAAAACCTGGAAGAATGGTTGCTAGTTTTGCATCAACTTTATTGACACAAGAATATTTATTGAGAATTTGATTTTCTTTACCAAGTTCAATTATTTTACCATCTTTAATAGCCATTGCCTCATAGACTGTACTATCTTCATCTACCGATACGATATTGGCATTATGCACAATTAAATCTGCCTTTTCTGTTCTATAACATGAAGCAAAAATTAGCATTATAAATATATAAAATGTGTGTTTCATTTTTAAATTGATTTTTCCATTCCCCAGTTTTTAAAAGGATGAGTTTGTAAGTTTGAATTACTATATCTGTAATCATCAGAAACTTCTTTTGAAATCCAATCAGGAATTTCGAAATTCTCATTGTCCGATTTGAGTTCAATTTCTGCGACAATAAGACCTTCATTAACACCAGAGAAAACATCTACTTCCCAGTTATGAATGCCATTAGGAATGATGTGTCTAACTTTTTTGATAACAATTTCTCCAAATAAATCAATCATTTCAATGGCGTCTTGAATTGGTATTTCATATTCAAATTCTGGTTTTGAAATTCCAACTTGTTTACCTTTGAATGTAACAAAACCTTTAGTTCCAAGAGTTCTAATTCTTACAGTTTTTTCGGAATCTTTATGAATGTATGTTTGTTTGCAATAAAGTCCTGCAGGCTTTTTTAATTCGTTCCATAAATCGTTATGAACCAAAAATTTTCTTTCAATTTCTAAAATCATTTTTAATATTCATGTTTTCCTGTTTCCCATCCCTTTTCTTTAAGAAGTTCGTTTCCAGATACAATCGCTCCTTCTTCAATTTGAGTTCCCATGCTATCATTCCATCTGTTTAGATATCCAAACAGAGCAATCACCCCCATTATTTCTACAATTTCTCCTTCGTTCCAGTATTTTCTGGCGTTTTCTGCAATTTCGTCTGTCACTGCATTGGGTATAACAGATGCTGCTAATGCTAAATCTAAGGCAGCTTTTTCTGCTTCACTAAATGAAGCGTGAGTTTTATAATTCCAAATATTTTCTAATTGTTCTTTTTCTGCGCAATATCTTTCTGCTGCTCTTATAGTGTGTGCCTGACAATATCTACATCCTGCTGCATTGCTAGAAATGTATCCAACTAGTCTTTTTAAAGCACTAGTAACTCTTCCGTTGTTTTGCATCACAGCTTTATTCATTTCGATAAAAGCATAAGCAATTCTTGGTCTGTGGTGCATAGTTTTTACGCTATTTGGACAAAAGCCTAATGTTTCTTCATAAAATTGAATTAGTTTTTGTAAATCTTGATCTTCGTGGTCTTCTTTTGGCTTTACAAGTGGTTGTTTCATAATGTTTTATTTAATTTCCCTCAGATAAAATTATCATTGAAGGTTTTTTACTTTTTTGTGATGTGGTTTTTAATAGACAAAAATAGAGAATTTAATCTCTTAATTGGTAAAACAAATAAAACTGAATTAAATATCTTAAGATTGATATTTACCAGTTACATCATCTAAATAAGTCATTATCCAAGATACATATTCATTCCAAAAAATGATCAGAACAATTAAGGGAACTAAAATGGAGATGACTTTTAGAGTCCAGTTTATTTTTGACATTAAAACTGCAACAATTCCTGCCAAATACAAAAATGGTGCTATAAAATTACCTAATATAGGAAGTATTAAAGGTAAAAAAATAGCAACAAGCATGGTTGAAATTCCAACTGTGTAATTATTGTAGATTTTTTGTGAAATTGTTTTTTCGTTATTTAGGCTCAATATTTGTAATTTTTTTTGTTAAGGTGAATTTATGTAATGTTTGTGTATATTTGCGAATCAAAATTAATTGAATCAATTCAATAATAATGACAAAGATGAGGTTTATTCATTCAAAATGAATAATATATTTAATAACAATTTTTTTATAGATCAATATGAAGACTACAACAAAAATAAT
>CAWUIK010000127.1:0-5614 GCA_963922585.1 uncultured Flavobacteriales bacterium
TCATAGTGGTGTCGCCATTTGTAATTGAAATTCTTGTCTCTCTAAAATCTGGATCATAAACATTTGAATAAGAGGTAGCATTTGCCCAAGTTATTTCATTTTCACCAACTTTATGGCTACCGTTTATCATCAAAGTACTTAATGTTCTTGAAGTGTAAGTTAATACTTCTTCAGCTAATACCGCAACGTTTTGATTGAAATCTTCATTGTATCTCTTTGCGGCAGTTGATTCACCAGTTTGTGTATTCAATAAAGAAACAGAATAAGAATTTGTTCCTTTTTTATAAGATGCAGAAAGTAATCCTGTCCACATTACATTATTTTTACCAACGATTCCTCTTCTAGATACATTTTCTAACAATTCATTCTTGCTATTGTCAGTGTCTTTTAAATAGTCATTAGATTGAAAATCAGAGTAAAATACATTTTCATTAGAATAATTAAATACAGCAGAATACCCAACAGTACTTCCGTTGTCTCTATTTTTTTGATTACCATGATAAAATGAAAAAGAACCATTTGGTAATGCTGTTTTGGAAGCAACTCCCAATTGAGGATTAAAACTTCTCGTTACATTCTCTAATACAGGGTCTAGTAAAACCTCGTCAGGAATTTTCGTTCTAGGATTAAATGGTAATTTTCTGGAACCATCATCATAGCCCAAAGCATCAAATTTACCTCCGTTATAAAGAATAAAATCATTATTGAAATGCATTCCCGGAGTGTATGTAAGACCCAAAGAAATTTGAGATTGCTTTTCGTTAGGATATTTTTTAGTTACGATATTCACTAAACCACCAGAAAAATCTCCATACAAATCAGGTGAAAATGACTTTGAAACACCTACATTTTCCAAAACGTTAGTCGGGAAAATATCAATTTGTATTGAGTTTACATCTGGATCGATTCCTGGCAAAACTAGACCGTTCAATGTAGTCATTGTGTATCTATCACCAAGTCCTCTAACATAAACATATTTACCTCCTTGTACAGTAACACCTGTAACTCTTTTCATTGCATTAGATAGATCAGAATCACCTATTTTTTTGAATGCTTGTGCAGAAATACCATCTGTAACAGTTGCAGCATTTCTTCTTTCCAATAACATGGTTGCTTCTGTATTTTTAATAGCAGTGTGAACAATTTCTACAGCTTGTAAAACTTCTTCTGAAACTTTTAGAACAACATCCAAAGGAGTTACTTCACCTGCTTTGATTGCAACTTCTTTAACTTCTGTAGTTAAATAAGATACAAAAGAAATTCTTACAGTGTAAACTCCTTCTGGAAGTGGTAATGAGAAATTTCCATCAAAATCAGTAATGGTTCCTTTACCAGAAATTTCTGTAACCATAATAGTTGCACCTATTAATGGTTGACCATCATCAATTCCGACTACATTACCTCTTAAAAATCCATTTTGACTTATAAATGACTGACTAACAAAAACTGTTATAAGTGCTAAAAATATATTTTTCATTATTATTTTTTTTAAACCACAATAGTCTTGTAACCAAATTGGCTACAAGACTATTTAATGTGAATATTTAATTTCTAATTATAATTGTCCTCTTTGTCCAGCGATAGTCCATGAGAAATCTGAAGTGTTAACTGTTCCACCTGTTCCTGTAGTCCATTTTGCTTCAGCAGCTGTTTGATCAGCAGCAGTAGAACAAGTAGAAGTACTAGAAGAGTTGTAAACTGAAAGTGGGTTTCCAGATGCAGCAGGTGAAGAACTGTTTGTGAAAACTAAGTCATCTGATAACAATCTTGTTAAAGCATCAGCTTGTTGTGCACAAGCAGCATCGTATTTTGCTCTGATTTTGATGTTTTTACCTCCTACAGATGAGTAATCGAAAGTTACATTTGTAATGTTACCTTGTGCTTTATCTTTGAAATCTCCAGGTGATCCATCTGTAGTTCCTACTGATTTTACTAAACCATTAGATAAAGTGAATTTTCCAGTAGTATAAGTTGATCCTTCTGGTCCATCAATTTCAAGACCTTCATCAGTTCCAATTCCATCACCGTGCATTACGATAAAGTTAGAAATAGTTCCTGAATAATTCATATCTAAATCAATTCCATCATCTCCTTGGAAATAAACTAAAGCATTAGAAATATTAACTGTTCCACCGAAACACTCAATTCCATCATCTAAAGTTGCGTAGATTTCAACATTGCTGATAGAAGTTCCAGAACCAACCCCACCTAAAGTAAGACCGTTTAATTCGTTTCCTTCTCCAATCGAAATTCCACCATGTCTAATTGAAATGTAAGCAATTGTTCCAGAGTTATCATTAGCAACTGAACCACCATAGAAAGAATAATTCTCACTAACTGGTAAACCTTCAAGTCTTGCTTCAGTATCTCCTGATTGAGCACTAATTGGAGCGTTTCCTAATATAGCAACTCCTCCCCATTTCTCATTATCAGTTCTTAACAAGTTTGTACCTGCAGTTTGACCAATTTGAATATTATCTAAAATAGAAGTAAAGATAATTGGTTGTGCAGCAGTACCAACTGCATTTAATTTAGCACCTCTAGCGATTACTAAAGCAGAAGCTAAAGTTTCTTGTCCTTCAGCACCTTTTATAATAGTACCTGCTTCGATAGTTAATGTTGCACCATTGTCAACAACAACTTTTCCATTTAAAATCCAAATTTTGTCAGCTGTCCATGTAGTGTTAGTAGTGATAGCGCCAGAAACTTGTACAGTGTTTTCTACAACTGGTTCTGGAAGAGTACATGAACCGTCATCTTTTTTTGCATCTGCATCATAATTAGTAGCATTAGGATCCGTACATCCTTTTTTCTTACAAGATGTAGCTGAAACTGTTAGTGCAACTAAGGCAGCTAATCCAATTTTTGAAATGTTAGTCATTTTCATTGTCATTTTTTTTTTGTGATTAATTTTAGTTTGTTTTATTCTTAATAATTTCACAATGCAAAATTGGACTTATAACATTAATTGGAAATTACGACACTTTTATGATAATGTAAAACTTGTGTTAAGGGAATGTTATGAAAAGAAAATAAATTGAGTTTTTAGTTTTAATTAAATGATTTAGTTCATTTTTTTAAACTTAATATATATTTTTTCAAAACTGTATATTTCTTTCTGAGGTAAATTTATATAGATTCACCAATTTAAAATATTAATTGTTGTTATATAATTGTTACAGAATTTTTATGAATCGCAAAGTCAATAATTTTACTGACTTATTTCAAATGCAATAGAACTAACTCTTTTAGTATTTGTTCCACTTTGTAATTCTTCCAAAATCATAACTTGAGCGGTTGGGGTATCAAATACTTGTTTTAGATCTTTAATCATGCCAATAGGAACTTGCAATTCGTGACATTTTTCTAATAGCATGCTTGAATCGAATTTTTTAATGCTATCATTTAAAATTGAATATAAAATTTCACGATTTATGACTCTATTTTTATTTTCTTTAAATTTTTCATTTTGATAAGTATCTAGATGAAGAATTTTACAAAAGATTTCAAATTGTTTATCAGAGCCAATAGCCAATACAATGTTTTGCTCATCTTTTGTTTTGAATATTTCGCCATAAGGAGCAATATTAGGATGTAGTGAACCCATTCTTTGTGGAATTTGTTGTGTCATCAAAAAGTTTGATGCTTGATTAGCAAGTGATGCAATTGCACTTTTTTCTAGAGAACATCTTATTAAACTTCCTTTTTGAGTTTTATATCGATGGAGTAATGCTACTAAAATTCCTTCTTTCAATTGATGTGCAGCTAAAATATCCATAAAGGCAAGTGGCATTTTTAGAGGTAAGCTATTCTTTTCTCCATTCATTGACATAAATCCACATTCTGCTTGTAAAACGACATCAAAAGCAACGCGTTGTGAATCGTTTTCAAAACCATCTAATTGTGCGTATATTAATTGTGGATTTATTTTTGAAAGATTTTTATAATCTAATCCAAATTTTTCAGCAAGTCCTTTTTTAAAGTTACATAAAACTATATCTGCATTATTAATTTCTGAAATTACCTTTTCATGATCTTCAGGTGTATTGTAATTCACAAATTGATGTGTTTTTCCCCAGTTGATGCTAGAGAAATAAGCAGAAACAGACTCTTTTGGCTCTTGGGGTAAACGCCAACTACGAGTAACGTCCCCATTAGTAAGTGAATTTTCAAACTTGATAACATTTGCTCCTAATTCAGTAAAAAACATACCTACAGAAGGTCCTGCTAAGACACTTGCCAGTTCTACAATTTTTAAGTCTTTTAGTAATTCTTTTTCCAAAATTAAGTTGCTGTTTGAAAAGTTATGTCGATAAACAACAAACCTAATGAAAAAAATAAAATTACAAAGGAAGTTTTTTATATTTTTGAATTTTAAAATATCAAAATTTAATCAATGGTACATTACTTTAAATTCTCAGCGCTGTGATTAAAATACTCAAATGGTCCGGATTGTTTGTTTTGGTAATGTCAATTTCTTTGTTGATAGGTTACTTATTGGTAATTTACGGTGTTATTAAATTGAACAATCCAAGTAGGATATTTTATCCAATTCATGGAATAGATGTTTCTCATCATCAAGGAGAAATTGATTGGAAAAAAGTTAATGCATCTAAAATTGATTTTGCAATTATTAAAGCAACAGAGGGTTCAAATCATAAGGATACAAAATTCATTGAAAATTGGAACGAAGCCAAAAAAGAAGGAGTTATTGTTGGGGCATATCATTATTATAGTTTTTGTAAACAACCATTTGATCAGTTTCAAAACTTTTCTTCAACAGTAACTAAAGAAAAAGGAATGTTACCTCCTGCTATAGATTTGGAATATGATTTGAATTGTAATGATGCAGTTCCAGTAAAAGATTTACAAGAAGATTTGTCTTTTTTTATTGAAAATTTGAAAGTTTTTTATGGAGTTTCGCCTATCATTTATTGTAATGAAGATTTTTATGAAAAGTATTTACAACATCCTGAATTTTCTGATTGTATCTTTTGGATTAGAAATACTTATCGACAACCTAATTTAAAAAACGAAATTCGTTGGACATTTTGGCAACATTCTGCAAAAGGAAAAGTCGAAGGTATAAAAGGTGATGTGGATATGAATGTCTTCAACGGAAGGAAGTTTCAATTTGAAGAACTATTAATTCAATAATTCTTTACTTTTAGGTTTTATTACATGGTAAATCTATCTTTAGGGATAATGTTTAACATCTTTTTAATTACTTTCGCATAATTATTGCGGTTCGAAAGCGTTATTATTCAAAATGAAGTCAAGTCTAATTGTATTTGTTCAGTTGTTGTTTGTGATATTATTTACAAACCAAATTTTGGTAGCGCAAAACCAAAGAAGAGATACAACAAAAAGTACTAAAATTCGAATTATAAATGCTAATGAAGGCTCTCCTCATTATCAATTACAGAATACACATTTACTAAGTGGTAATGTTATTTTCGAACATGACAGTACTTTAATGTATTGCGATAGTGCTTATTTTTTTCTTGATAGTAATGCATTTCAAGCTTTTAGTAATATCAAAATTATCAGAGGAGATTCTATTCAACTTACTGGAGATACATTATATTATCGGGGAATTCCCAAAACTGCTGAA
>CAWUIK010000128.1:0-5306 GCA_963922585.1 uncultured Flavobacteriales bacterium
AGTTGCATAAGGTCTTTCTCATACCGTAGAGATGGTGCATTTCCCTTACTCACAGCTCTACTTGACCATAACAATGCCGAATCAAAATCTCCTTCTATCTCATGAATAAGCGCCAAATTATGCGCAACACGTTTTAATACTTTTTTCTTTAATCCCTTCTCTTCTGATAAACTCAACCAATAGTTTTTTACTTGAGCATAATCTTCCAATTTCATTGCAGCTGCACCCTGTTTCAATAGTGCTGCACCTTTGGTATAATAAAATCTTCGTTCCACATAATAACTTGGAGACAACCTACGTATGTACTGTATAGCCACTTCTGTGCTTGGACTTTTTGGTATCTTCTCACCGTTTTTTAAATTAGGATAACTTTGACTACTATTTTGTACTGCGGATTTTATTATTGCATAATCCACTTCGACACCATTGGCATCATATAATTTCCATACAGCTTGTACAGCAGGTTCCTTGGAAGAAGTTTCTGAATTTAGTTCGTTTGAAGTTCCTTCTATAGACGCTAGCACAACAACACCATCAGCACCCCATTTGCGACATAGAGAGTCTAGAACAATTTTATTCAGGCTATTATTGGCGCCAATTGCTACACATACAATTTGATCATTAGCCAATGTAAATCGTTCGCTATCTTGGACCATTCTGACCAAGGTATTCAATGTTTCCTCTTTTTTAACAACACTATTTAAAGTTAATTTTCCCGAAGCCAATGTTGATAATAAACGTTCTGAACTTGTGGCATTTTTTGCATCATCTGCAGTATTGTCAACTATAATAAGCGTATCAATATCCGAGGCTAAATCTATCTCTGCGGGATGCATTACTGGAATATAAATCCCCTTTGTGCAATTTGTAAAAACCACCAAATAAAGTATCAAGTACAACCATAAGAATTTACTATTCATATTACTCATGTTTAAGTTGCTCTTCCAACAAAGGCTTTTCGTTGATTAAAGTTTGAAGAATTCTGATATAATTAGCCGCTTGAGTATTTCCAGATCTTGCAGACTTATTTGCCCACTCTAAAGCCTGATCTAAATTACCCAATTGCTCATGAGCCAAAGCAATATTGTAGGTTGCTTTTCGCAACAACTTTGGATTATCGTTTTGGTCAATAATCGATTCCCAAAGAAACTTTGCTTGCTCCCAGTTATTGAACTCAACATGTTTCTTGGCCATCTTCATTTCCTTATTTCCCGAAGTGTAGTACATTCTGCTTTCAGTATAAATGCTAGGAACAATTCTCTTTAAATACCAATCAGCAGCCTGAGCTCCTGCATTATAAATAGCCCTATAATTTGATGGAACATCAAAAAATCGAGTGCTATACCCTATTCCAAAAGTTTGAAATTCAATCTCATCTAATATTTTTTCATCTTTAGGATAATATAGTCTCCACTTTGTAGTAACGTATGCTCTATCACTTCCATTTATATTATTGGGATCATTGAATCCTCTAGAAGGGACAAAACTATTGAAAAACTCTAACGAAATAACAGCATCTGCATTGTACTTATCACACACAGAATCCAAAAAACTTGGAGGTATAGGAACTAAATTTTGATAGGTTTTGTTATTGTTTTTAATTTCAATCACTTCAACATTTGCATAAGTAATTCTTTCATTTTGAATCAATAATTTATTAAGCGTTTCCATACACCCTCTTTTTCCATACTTATCGCCTCCAATAGGTTTTCCAGTGAAAAGAACTTCCAAGGCTTTACCTACTTGCTTTCCTCCTCCTTTTTCGTATTGGGTTCTATCCACAATGAGTACCTTTTTCATTTCTTTAGGTATAGGGATTTGAGCAGGATGCATTACATCCACAGAAATATGTCTTGTACAAGAAGACAAAACAAAAAAACTGAAAGCAAAATATAAAAGTAAACGATTTTTCATCTGTAATTTAAAGATAATATAAACAAATTTAACAAAAATCAGTCCACTATAACACAAAAAAAGCGACTCCTTTCGAGAACCGCCCTTTAGTATTGATTTGAATTAAAATTACTTATTGATGAAATCATTTAATTCTTCTTTGGAACTACTAAATCCAAAAACAGAATTTACTTTGTAATAATCATCGATATCGTATGTTCTTGCATAAGCATATTTTGCAAATTCTAATTTATCATCTTCAAAAGAAAATAAGTTGCAAATTTCAATGACTTGATCAGTTGTCAAACATTTATTTTTAGTAGCTTGTTTTGCGATATTCATTTTATCATCAGAAAAAGACTCATCTTCTATAGCAGACAAAATAGAACTGAAATTTTGAGAAGGTACTGCACAACCTACACTTCCAGTATAACCCTCTACGTAGTACACAGGCTCTGTTTGTATTTCTTCATTATACATTGTATTATCAAAACCACCACCAGTTGTTGAAGTAGTGGTAGTCGTAGTAATCGTTGTAGATTGGTTGTAATTTACATCATTGTAAGCATTAGTATTTGTATTGGTTGTAGTAGTTGTAGTATTCACGTCACTATTAACTTCACCAAATCCATCATTGATATTTACATCCATATTAAATCCAACTCCACCTACATTCACACTCATGTTCACATTTTCTTTTCCAGTGCCAGTAGTAGTTGTATTATCTCTAACTGTAGTGTTTACTTGAGTGTTGGTAGGGTTGTTATTTACTACGGTTGTAGTTGTCTCTTCTACAACAACAGTTGTAGTGACAGGCTGAGTTGTAGTAACAGGATTGTGAGGAGCAGAAACTGAAGGTTCAACAGTATGGTAAGTAATAATATTTTGGGTTGGGTCTGCAACAGCACTTCCCATTGAAACTTCACCAAAATATCTTAATTTATAGCCTTTGTTGGTATTTGCAATTTTCATAGTAGCTTCTACATTCATTTCTTGAAAATAGATTTGTTTGTCCAAAGCAGGTATATTTGGATCTTTAAAAATTACCTTAACTTGGTTGGCAGGATTCGTCAAACCTGTAATTTTCACATTGGTTTGTGGCTCTGTGTTTTGTTTAATTCCATTTACAATAGCATAAAATGGAGTCGCATCTTCTGCAAAAATGATAAGATTAGATGTTTTTTGAGCAAAACTCATATGAGTTAAAAACATAGCTGATAAGAAAAATAAAACTGTTTTCATAATTTTTGATTTAGTTGTACAAATTTAAATAAATATGCTTCACTCCTTTCTATTATTATGCCAATGTTTAAATATTTCAACAAATTTCTTTTGGATTCATTCAAATACTATTAATTTCGTGATAATTGATTTGAAATGGATTACAAAACTTCAAAATTGAAAATGTAAATGTTTCAAAATTAATTGATAAAGAAAAAGATTCATATATGAAGCAGATATTAGTAATAGGAGCAGGAAGATCATCATCGTCTATGATTAAGTACTTTTTGGACAATGCAGCACAAGAAAATTGGTTTGTACGTGTTGGAGATATGGACTTAAAATTGGCACAAGAAAAAGTGGGTAATAGTGCTCATGGAGAAGCATTTGCATTCAATGCGCTAAATCCTGAAGAAAGATGGAAAGAATTACAAAATAAAAATTTAGTAGTAAGTATGTTACCTGCTCATTTGCATATCGAAGTGGTGAAAGACTGTATCAAATTGGGAATTGATATCATTACACCTTCCTATATTTCGAATGAAATGAAAGAATTGCATCAAGCGGCTGAAGAAGCAAATGTCCTTGTTATGAACGAAATAGGTGTGGACCCTGGAATGGATCACATGTCTGCCAAAAAAATATTAGATGAAATCGAACAAATGGGTGGAGAAATGGATTCTTTTGAATCTTTTACAGGAGGTTTGATTGCTCCTGAAAGTGACAACAATCCATGGAATTATAAATTTACTTGGAACCCTAGAAATGTTGTTTTGGCAGGACAAGGTGGCGCTGCAAAATTCATTCAAAATGGGCAATACAAATACATTCCCTACCACAAACTTTTTAGAAGAACAGAAATCATCGAAATTGAAGGTTATGGAAAATTTGAAGGTTATGCCAACAGAGATTCTTTGAAATACAGAAGCGTTTATAATCTAGATGGTATTCCAACCATTTATAGAGGTACATTGAGAAGGGTTGGTTTTTGTAGAGCTTGGAATATGTTTGTACAACTTGGTGCTACAGATGATTCTTATGTGATTGAAGGTAGTGAAAACATGACCCACAGGGATTTTATCAATTCTTTTTTGGCGTATGATGCGCACAACAGTGTAGAATTGAAGTTGAGATATTATCTAAACATCGAACAAGATGATTATATCTGGGACAAATTGGAATGGTTAGGGATTTTCAGTAACGAAAAAGTAGGTTTGAAAAACGCTACTCCTGCTCAAATTTTACAAAAAATATTAGAAGGAAAATGGTCTTTGGAAAAAGACGACAAAGACATGATTGTGATGTGGCACAAATTCACATACAAACTCAAAAATGTGATGAAAGAAATTCATTCTTCTATGGTTTACATTGGCAAAGACCAAACCTTCACTGCCATGAGCGACACCGTAGGACTTCCTGTTGCGATTTGCGCTAAACTCATTTTGAATGGCACCATCAAAACCAAAGGTGTACAAATTCCTATTTTAAAAGAAATTTACGAACCCGTAATGAAAGAATTGGAAGATTTTGGGATAAAGTACGTGGAGAAAGAGGTGAGGTAGGCTTTTATTTTTTAAGATTGGGCTTTTTTAATTCTATCAAATTAATATTTTCCATATCAATTTCAAGTAAAAAGTTTGGTTTTAGTTCTAGTTTTTGAATTGCTCTTATATTTTTATTAAATATTTTAATTAATTCTTGATTAGGAATGTTACCTAAATTAATTTTTATAAGTTTTTTAGGAGATTGTTTAACAAAATAGGAGTCCTTAAAATCTGAATCTTTAGAAACTATAATGTAATCATTTTGATCCGCAAACTTGCATAAATCCGAATCTTTTGTTTCTGATTTATTTAATATTTCGTTTACATGAATTGCTTCAAAACCTAGATCTATTAGATGTTTTGTCAATTTATAAGAAATATGAACATCATAAAGAAATCTCATTAAGCTACGTCCTTTATGGTATGACCAGATAAATATAATTTAGCAAAATTTAAACTGGCTAGTATATCCTCTCTATCTAATTCTTTATGGTCATCTAGAATTTCGTCTATACTCATTCCAGACCCTAACATATCGATAATCACTTCAACAGGCCATCTCATACCTCTAACACAAGGCTTTCCATGACATATTTCAGGATCAATAGTTATTCTGTTTATCAATTTATTCATATCAATAATTTTACA
>CAWUIK010000129.1:0-5294 GCA_963922585.1 uncultured Flavobacteriales bacterium
TTGATATTAGGATCGTAAGAATTTACAACTGGGTAACAAACGTTCATTTCATTGTTATTAGGGTTCACATCATTTGTAGGTGTACCAGTTAATATTTTAAAACAAAGTGTATCGCCAATATTTACAGAAAGATTAGGCGTTAAATGTACACCTCCAAAAAATGAATTCCAATATCCAGTTCCATTACCAACGTTTGTTAAATTTGAATAATTCCAAAATAAAGTGTCGCCAATTACTGCATCTGCTGGATTACTACTATTTGCAGCGCTATAGGTAACATTTGGGTCAATCACTAACTTCAAAGTACCACTCACTGGGTCACAGCCAATATTGGAAACATTTGGAAACATAATAAAAGGAACCATTGGTCTAACTTCTCCGCTAATGTGTGCGCTTACTCTAGTGTCTAAATCTGCACATTCAAATGAGAAATCCACTCCTGTTTGAGGTAATGATGTAAATGTGTAACTTGTAGCAGAACAGGAGTTAAATGGGAAAATAAATGAATATATAGAAGGGATAGAAACAGAATAACTGTTTAACCAACTTTCTTGCATACTGATGATTGAATATCCCCCAGTTGAATTGACATTTCCTAAAACTGTGCTATATAAGGCGGGATGAGAATATGTTCCAATTGCTGAAACATTAATATTTGAAATTCCTGAATCTCCAATATTGTATAGACAATCATTGTTGTAGTCTATGTAAATATTACCTATAATATGACTATAAGAACAAGCATCAGGAATAGGAACTGAAACCTGTAAAGGATTTACATATAAAGTATCTGAGCCTGATATTATTTTTGAAATAGTTGAACTCAAAGTTGTAATAAGCATACCTCCTTGCACATAAGAATCTCCTCTTTGCCTTTGACTATTGCTATAGGTAAAAGAAGTTAATACCCAATTTGAATTTCCTGAAATATTATATATTGTGTCAGTCCAAAAATTGTTATTTCCTAAAATATAGACAGTATCTCCATAAAAAGAATTGCTAATTTCGATATTTCGATTAATGAAAATATTACTAAGACATAAAGTAGAGTCATGTGAGACAACGTAAGAACTCGATAACTTAATATCCCCTTCGATTTCAACTTGGAATTGAGTAAAAGAAGTAAAAAAGGAAAGAATGGCAAGTAGGTTTAAAGAAATTTTTTCATTTCGTAGTAGATTAATAAATCAAATATAAAACGAAATTAAAAAAATAAGATTGCTTTTTATTTTAAAAGACTCAAGATTTTTTAAAATGATACGAATATAAAAGACAAACATATGAATAAATGAGGTTTAACAATTGTCGTGAAATCTACATTTAAGGTAAATTAAAAAAAGTCTAGTGTCTAACATCTAACATCGTTTTCTAATTTTCACTTCCAACTTCCGAACTTCTGACTCCTCAATACTTTTTATCATTCATCCAATTCACAATCATTTCATCATTTAATAATTTGCCGAAAACTCTATATCCAGAAACTGAAAGCGGATTATGGGTGTTTGCTACTTCACAAACAACTCCATGTGCTTTATTGTAAGGGCTAGAATGAACAAACCAAATTTCTTTTCCAATTTTATAAACATATCCTGTATGATTGTCCAAACCAACCATGTAAATAGCATCTTCTTGACTTAATATCCAATTCTCTACATCTTCCATTTTTGCCCCGCTAAACTTTTTTATCTCGGTGGAAGCTTCTGTAATCATGCTTTCTGAAGTGGCTTGCGCCCATTTTACCCTAGGAATTTCAAATCCTAAATCTCTAAAAGTGGTTGTAACGAAATAGCCACAAGCGATTTTTCCTTCTTTGGGAACTTGAGTAACACCATTGAAATCCCATTTAGTGCCATACCAAGAAGGAAATATTTCTGTTGTTAATTGTTGAAATAAATATTGTCTTGCTTCAATAATTTTTTTCTTCTTCTCTTCATTATTGGCTTTGCTGTATTGACTTTTGAATATTTGTTTTTGAATTTCAATATCCTTTAGAATTTCGTTATAAGGTTTTGTAGGTTTCAATGCAGCCTCATTTTTGCTTTTGCAAGAGTGAAAGAATACTATTAAAGTAAATAATATAGCAGGAAATAAATAACACTTTTTCATTGAACATCTGATTTAATATCAGACGTAAAATTATTAAGTCGATTATATAAAGTATTTTAGTTTTATTATCCGTTAAGATGAAATGATTATTTGCAAAGTAGCATCCATACTTCAATGTACCAATTATTTCAAGTTGTCTAGTTCAGTAGTTCTTTGTTGTTTTTTTAAGATAAAAGATTTAAGACTTGAAGACAAAAGACATCAAGGCAAAATATTTTAAGACATTTTGAGTTTTTTGGTTATTTCACTTTAACAATTGTCGTGAAACCTAAACTTAAGGTAAATTAAAAAAGTCGAGCATCTAGAGTCTATTTGTCTAGTATCTATTGTCTAGCGTCTAGTAACTTTTCCACTTACATCTTCACCCTCCCGACTTCAAACTTCCCACTTCCCACTCTCAAAAAACATCGTTAGCCAAGATCAAGTCCATTTGTTTTTTCAGTAAATCAACATTTTTCACGACAACATCTATTTTCATCCCTAAATGATAATTCACACCTCCTCCCCGAGCTTCCATTTGTTTTGATTTTGGATTCAAAGAGTATGAACCTGGCAATTGAGATATATGCAATAGTCCTTCACATTTGGTTTCGTCCAATTCTACAAAAAGCCCCCATTCTGTTACTCCTGTTATTTTACCTTCGAAAGTTTGTCCAATTTTGTCAGCCATAAACTTCACTTGCATATATTTTATAGATTCTCTTTCAGCATCTGAAGCACTTTTTTCAGTTCCCGAAATGTGTTTGCACCAAGCATCTAGAGACTTGCTATCTTCATATTCTTTATTACTCAATTTTGCAAAAAGAATTCTATGTACGAGTAAATCTGCATACCTTCTTATGGGGGAAGTAAAATGCGTGTAGTACTCAAATGCCAAACCGTAATGCCCCACATTATCTGTTTCATAAATTGCTTTTGACATCGAACGAATAACTAGTGGCCCTATAATATTAAGTTCATCTTTCTTTTTGGCTTGTTCCATTACTTCGTTGAGGGCATAAGAAATGGGCTTGTTGGCAACAGTTCGAATGTTGTAACCAAATTCTGCAAGAAAAATTCTTAAATCTGCTATTTTAGCTTCATTGGGCTCGTCATGAGTTCTGTAGACAAATGGAATTATCTTTTTGCCTTTTGCTGGCTCTCCAATAAAACTTGCCACTCTTCTGTTGGCCAAAAGCATGAATTCCTCGATTAGTTTATTTGCATCTTTAGAAATTTTAATTTTCAATCCAATTGGATTCCCTTTTTCATCAAGGTCAAAACGCACTTCTTGACTTTCTACATTTAATGCTCCGCTATCTAATCTTCTTTTTCTGAAAATCTTAGCAATTTTATCCATCGTTAATATTGCCTCACCACAAATGTTATCTTCAACTTTTCCCTCAATAATTTCTTGTGCTTCTTCGTATGCATAGCGTTTGTCAGAATAAATAATAGTCTTTCCAAACCACTCTTTAATGACTTCTGCTTTAGGAGAAATTTCAAAAACTGCAGAAAATGTTAGTTTGGTTTCATTAGGTCTCAAACTACAAAGTTTGTTGCTCAACACTTCTGGAAGCATCGGAATAACTCTATCGACTAAATAAACGGAGTTGCCTCTGTTGAAAGCTTCAATATCTAATTTTGATTTAGGTGTTACATAATGTGCCACATCTGCAATGTGAATTCCTATTTCATAATTTCCATTATCCAATTTTTCGAAAGAAAGCGCATCATCAAAATCTTTAGCGTCCACAGGGTCGATAGTAAAAGTCAATGTTTTTCTAAAATCTCTTCTGTCTTTAATTAATTTGTCATAGTCTGGTTCTTTGATGGCATCGGCTTCCAATTCAACATCTTTTGGGAAATGAGTAGGGAATCCATTTTCTGCCAAAATAACATTCATATCTACATCCATAGTGCCCGGCATACCAAGTCTTTCAATAACACCACCATAAGGACTTTTGTTTTTTGAAGGCCAAGTCAGTAATTTAACTTTGACTTTTTCTCCATGTTTTGCATTCATGGTGTGCCCCTTTTCTATAAAGAAATCTATGGGGATTTTTTGATCATCTGGTCTAACAAAAACTGTTGACTTACCGATATCAATTGTTCCTACAAATTCAGTTTTGTGTCTTTCGATTATTTCCACAACTTCTCCTTCAGTTTTTCCATTTCGAGTAAAAACTCTCACAGAAACTCGATCTTTATTAAAAGCTTGCCCCACATTTGATGCGTGAATATAAATGTCGTCATCATAGCCTTCTGCTACAAGATATGCAGAACCTCTTTGATTAAAATCAAGTACCCCCTCAATTTCATCAGAAATTTCATTCATTTTATATACACCTCTTTGAACATTGGTTAACAAATCGTGATCTGCTAACTCTTCCAAAACTTCATGTACTAATGTTCTTTCCGAAGCTCCCTTAATTCCAAACAAGGCAGATATCTGTTTGTGATTGAACTGTTTGTTGGGATTATCTTTAAAAACTTGAATGATTTGTTTAGATAATTTATATTTCATTTTAGAGGCTGGTTTTCTTTTCTTTGCCATGCTTTTTTAAGTAGTTTTTATTTGAATGTGCAATTTAGTATAAAATGATTAACTGATTATTATTAATGATGATTAGTTATTAAAATGATTTATTTTACTATTTTTATTAAATTTGTGGCAACCAATGAAAGTGTCTTTCGTCATATAAAAGAATTTAAACCAATGTTATGAAATTATTATACATGTTTATAGGGGTTTTTGCGATGCAAATTAGTTTCGCTCAAACTGAGGAGAAGCAAGAATTAAAGCAGTTGAAAACTACTGAGATTAAGACTGTAGAAAAAGAAAAAGTTCATTACAAAACAGAAAATAACTCGATTCAAGAAAGAAATCAAAATTATCCATTGAACTTATCAAGTAAATCCAAAAACGATAAAAATATAGTTTTAGAAGACCCAAAACCATTTGAGCCAATTCAAGCAACAGAGTATACAGATCCAAATTATCATATTAATTTAAAGAAATCTCAAGAAACTCAAAAGGCTCTCGATGCTTCACCTGTAAATTCATCATATTCTAAACCTCTAAGTTTTGAAAAGCAATTAGAAATTTACAAAGAAGCTCAAATAAAATATGAAGTAAACTCATTTGAGTATAATCAAATACAAGATAAAATTGATAAATTAACCTTTGAAAACCAATAATACCATGA
>CAWUIK010000130.1:0-5003 GCA_963922585.1 uncultured Flavobacteriales bacterium
CTACAAGAGAGGTGAAGAAAATTCTTCAAGATGCAATAGATGTAGAAGACAAGAAAAAACCATTGACCGATGAAAAGTTGATGGAAGTGCTCAAAGAAAAAGGGTACAATATTGCAAGAAGAACGGTAGCAAAATACAGAGAACAATTAGATATTCCAGTAGCGAGATTAAGAAAAGAAATATAATTAAGGAAGCAAAATTGTTATGACGTATTTTACAAAAGCCATTTCTATCATTTTTCACCCTATATTTATTCCGATGTATGCTTTTTTGATGTATTTACAAATCGAACATTTTGCAATCTACAATCTTCACAGTCTAACAGATGCTGGTTTCTGGTTTGTTTTTACTGTTATTTTTGTGTTTACTTGTTTATTACCATTATTGAGTTTAAACATGATGCGATACTCTCAAATGGTAAGTGATTGGGAAGTTTCCAACCATAAAGAAAGAGTTCCTTTGCTAATTGCAAGTTCTGTGTTTTTATCTTGTTTGTATTATTTATTTGTGTATTTAGAAGTTCAAACTGGAAATATTTTCGAAAACTTCTATGCAGTACTTATGGGAGGAATCATTCTTGGCCTCATAAGCGCTATTATCAGTCATTATTGGAAAATAAGCCTTCATGCTATGATGATTTCTGGGCTTGCAGGCGCCATGATTGGATTGACATCTACTATGAATCCCATAATTAATAAGCCAGAAATGGTTTTCTACAACTCTATACTACTTATTATTGTAGGAATAGTTGCATTTTCTAGATTGCACCAAAAAGCACATAATATTCTCCAAGTCCTAGCAGGCATGACAATTGGATTTGGTGTTATGTTTTTGGTAGTGAATAAAGGTTGGTACTTTTAACTTATTACATCTTTATAATTTGTAAATCTTATTAAAACATTTTATATGACTTCTAAACACATACTATCAATTATATTAATTAATTTAAACCTATTCTTTTTTGCTCAAAACGACAGTATTTGGAATCAAAAACCCAATTTTAATTTCTCAGGATTCTTAGATGTTTTTTATGCATATGATTTCAATCAACCTGACGGAAATTTTAGGCAACCTTTTTTGTACAATCATAACAGACATAATGAGTTTAACATCAATTTGGGGCTAATAAAACTTGGTGTGGAACACTCCAAATATAGAGCGAATTTAGCGATACAAACAGGAACTTATGCCAATGATAACTATGTCGCTGAACCTGGTCTTTTAAAAACAATATTTGAAGCTAATGTAGGATTAGCGCTTAATAAAAAAAACACAATCTGGTTGGATGCAGGCGTTTTCCCTTCTCATGTAGGTTTTGAAAGTGCCATTTCTGTAAACAACATGACACTTACTAGATCTTTGTGTGCAGAAAGTTCTCCATACTTTTTGTCAGGAGCAAAACTCACTTTTAACCCTAATGAAAAATGGGAAATAGTTGGTTTAGTTACAAATGGATGGCAAAGAATTAAGAAGATTGAAGGAAATTCTATGCTTTCTGGAGGTACGCAAGTAAATTTTTCGCCAAATGAAAACGTAAGTTTGAATTGGAGCACATTTGTTGGAACTGATGATCCAGATACTACAAGAAGAATGAGGTATTTCAATAATTTTTATGGGCAGTTTCAAGTTTCTGAAAAATTTGGATTTATTGCAGGTTTTGATATTGGAATTCAACAAACATTGAAAGGAAGTTCAAATTACGACACATGGTTGAGTCCTATTTTGATTAGTCAGTTTTCAATAAATAAAAAATGGAAAACGGCAATAAGAGCAGAGTATTATCAAGACGAAAAAGGTGTAATAATCCCAACAGGAACAATAAATGGATTTCAAACTACAGGTGTTTCATTAAACCTTGATTACAGTCCTTCTCCCAATACAGTTTTTAGAATTGAAGGTAGATGGTTTAATAGTTTTGACCCTATTTTTGAAAAGAATAATTCGTTTTCAAACAACAATTTTTTTGTTGCAACCTCAATTGCAATTAAGTTTAATGACGATAACAAATAACCTCATTTTACCTTTTACACTTGGTGATGTTTATACATAATTATTTCTAAAGTTAATGATGTATTTACATGTCTTAATTTTACATCTTAAATAATTGTGTTGAGTTGAAAAAGGTAATTGTAACAGTATTAATAGGGTTGTGTGCATTTTTGTGTTTCTGGATTTATGGCGTGCTAGAACAAAAAGCCTATCAATCAAAAAGTCCTTTTGAAGTGGTGCCTAGTAATGCTGGAATTATAATTGAAAGTAAAAACATCAAATCCACCTGGTCGAGATTGGCTGAAACCAACTTAGTATATGATGCTGCTCTTGGAAATCCAGATTTTCAAAAAATAGATGTTTTAATTAAGAAAATCGACTCTCTTTTCGAAATCGACCCTAATACGCAAAACATTTTTAACAATAAAAGCACCGTAATTTCATTTCATCCTGGAGACGGTATTCAAACTTTTGTAGCAACAAGCGGAACTGAAAAAACTTTCACTACTATTTCAAAAATATTAGAGCAATATGGAGTAAAAAAATCAGCTGATATTAGTGGTAAAAAAGCACTTGTGTTTGATATAAACGAAAAAAATTATTTTTTGATACATCTGAACCCTTTTATTATTTTCTCTACGGATGCTCTGTTAATTGGAAACAGTATAGTGCAACTAAAAGAACAAACCTCTTTATTAGATGATGAAAAACTTAAAACCCTTAGGGCGACACAAATGCATATCCCAGGTATTCAAATCTATTTAAATGGTTCCACTTTGGGCAGTTTATTTTCTAAATACTTAGAAAAAACTAGTATAGAAAAAATACAATCTGGAAACCTTTTACCTTCATGGTCAGCATTATCTTTAAATGAAAAATCTAATGCAATAATCGTCAATGGACTTAGCCAAATTGATGCAAAAAACAATACCTTCGAAAATGTAAAAAATCAAGAGGCACTTTCTACAAAATCTTTATGGTTGCTGCCAACAGATTTGAAATTTTACAAACGTTCGGCAATATCAGATACTAAAGCCTATCTCGAAAACAACTCCATAGCAGATATTGAAACCATTTCTCAAAACTGTGATTGTGACCCTCAAACACAGTTGTCCGATTGGGTAAAGGATGAAATAATTTCTATCACTTTTGGAAACGAAAATCAATTTGATTATGCTTATTTAGTAGGTTGTAGTGGCTCTTCTAATCTTTCTGGACAACTTTCACTTTTTGATGTAAACGATACCGTATATAAAAAAATATATGATTCAGATATTTATGAATTAAAAGACAAAAGTTTCTTAAAAATACTTGGAATTAGCGATACAGTTTCTGCTACATATTTTTACGCTCGAATGAATGATTTTGCAGTTTTTTCTTCTTATAATGGTATTGCAAAAATTGCTTATCAGTGGAAAGCAAGTCAAGCAAGTGTTCCGAACAATAGTTTCATAAATTTTTCACAAAAACTTATGGCAAATTTTTCCACTGAAGAAATGTATTTTCAATGGAATACTTCATTAAACCTTCTTAAAGAGCATATTAGACCAGAGTATCATGAAAAAATAAATCTAATAAAAGAACAGTTGTCGGGCATTAATGGGTTGATATGGCAAGCAAGTATGACTAAAAATGAATTAATGTACCACTCTTTGGCAATCAACACCAATCAAGGAAATGAACAAGGAGGTGCTGTTCAGAAACTATGGAACTTATCTCTTCAAAAGAACATAAAAACAAACCCTCAAGTGATGAAAAACCACCAAACAGGTACCAACGAAATTGTGGTGCAAGATGAGGCAAATACGTTACATTTGATTAGTGCAACTGGAAAAGTAAAGTGGTTTAAAGATATCAATGAACCCATAATAGGAGAAATCAAACAGATTGATATCTACAATAATGGAAAATATCAGATGCTTTTCAATACTGCTACAAAAATTCATCTTTTGGACATCAACGGAAATGAAGTAACAGGGTTTCCTATTAAATTGCCTGCAACAACTATTGCTAGTAATTCGGTAGTTGTATTTGATTATGACAAAAATGGCGACTATCGCTTTTTGATAGCCACTACTGATAAAAAAATATACAATTATTCCAAAGATGGAAAACCTGTACAAGGCTGGCAACCCAATCCTACTGAAAGTCTCGTCTTAAATCCAATTGAACATTTTGTAATTGACAATAAAGATTACATTTGTATCAATGATATCAATGGTAAGGTGTACTTGCTTAATAGAAAAGGCGAGCCAAGTGAAAGCGTAAACAATAAAATTGCTACACAATACAAAGAAAACGTGTTTTTTCAGAAAGGAGCTTCACTTACAACTACCAAATTTATCTATTTAGATAGTGCAGAAAGAATAGTGGAAATGCCTTTGGAAGGTGTTTCTAAGGTATCATATTTGGATTCTACGATGTACGATTTTTATCATTATACAACAGATTTGGACAATGATAAGCTACCAGACTTTATCGTCTCATTTGGAAATATGCTTTCTGTTTTCGGCCCTGACAAATCATTAGTTTTTAAAGAACTTTATGACTTTGACATCCTTCAAAACATTAAAAGTGTTGGCGAAAACCATCAATATACCATCGTTGCTAATCAAAAAGGCAATAAAATTTATTTGTTTAATTACCAATTCAAACCAGTGCAAGGTTTCCCTCAGAAAGGGACGATTCAATCCACCATTGGAGATTTGAACAAAGATGGCAACCAGGAAGTAATAACGATTCTCAACGGTAAAGAGATTGTTACTTATACCATCAATCCATTGCACGGTATTTAAGAAATATTTTCTTGTTCATTTCCAGTAGTTTACGAGTCAAAACATGAATAAATGTAAGCAGGAAAAACCATTCACAAATGGTTAAATTAAGTAATTGTTGCATAAATATTTGGGAACATTGATTTTTTTACTACTTTTGTATCCGCATTTGGAAACAAATCGAAGGGCCAGTAGCTCAGCTGCCTGTCTACCGACAGGTAGAGATAGAGCAACAAGTTG
>CAWUIK010000131.1:0-4999 GCA_963922585.1 uncultured Flavobacteriales bacterium
ATGTGCTAAAGCCGGTAATTGGTGTAGATCAACCAGAACAACTTATAATTAAAAAAAAAATGCCATCAACAAGAGTAATCTCTATTTCACCATCATTTGCACCAAAACAAGAAATATCAACATGCGTTTCAGTGGCTTGTAAAAGAGGAGGTTCAATTATATTGATAGCTGTATCTTTATCACAACCATTGGCATCTATTAAAGTTATAAAGTAGGTATCTTCAGATAAATTATTTTGAACCAGTGGTCCATTTAGTTGGTTAATAGGTGAACCCCAGTTAATGGTATAGTTAGGAACTCCATTAGATGGGTTTAACTCAATAACTGCATCATTGTCTCCAAAACAAAGCATTTGTGTAACTTGAGCGTTAAAGAAAACTTCGCCTGTTTTTGAAATTACAATGGTAGTATCATAAGGGCACCCAAATGAATCTGTAATATTTAAAATATAAGTAGCAGAATCAAGACCAGCTTGATCTTCAACCGAAGGGTCAACTATATTTCCATTAGCAGACTGTGTCCATGTCCAAGTATAACCACCGTTTCCGCCTGTTGTAGTTATGTCAATACTTGCATCAGTTTGGTCAAAACATGAAACGTTGGTTACAATACCACTTGTATAAATAGGCTCTGGTTCAAGGATTATAATTTCCGCTGAATCTACACAGTTTAAATTGTCTGTCCATACAAACTGATAAGTGCCTCCCGAAAGACCACTTTGATCTTCTGAAGAAGGGTTTAAACCTATTCCGCCATCACTAGATGACCAAGCAAAGTTGTAATTTGGCGTTCCGCCAGATAAAGTGATATTTATAAATCCATTTTGATTGCCATTACAGTTGACATCTGAGTGAATTTCGCTAAAATTAAAAGGAGGTGGACCGCCCACTTGGCTTAATTGAAATTCTCTAGTACAACCTAAGTCGTCTGTTACAGAAACGTAATAATCTGTATTCGGACAAAGTGTATTTTGAGATAATGATGGCCCAGCATCAAAAAGAGTACCCGAACCAATCACTCCCTCATACCATTCTACTGTAGTGAAAGTTCCTGAACCACCAGCTAAATTAATGGTGAGTTGACCATTACAAGAATTTGGACAAGTTGCATCAACAAGACCAGATTCAGTTAGTGAAATTGGAATAGCATCTTCAGTGGTAATAGTAGTATCAAAAGTACATCCATTCACATCTTCTAACATTAATTGATAAGAAATGTTTTCACACAATCCACTTTGTAAAAAAACGGCACCAGAACCGCTTCCGATAGGTGTGCTTCCAGGAAGCTCAGACCAGTCGAAGGTAAAAGGACCTCCATTACTTCCAGATGGAGCACTAAATGCTTGTGCATCACATATACCATCACATGAAACTTCTTGAATCATCATCCCGAAATTGATCTGAACAGGATCATTTACAGTTACAACAGTTGTGAAAAAACAGCCATTCGCATCGGTAACTTCAACTGTATTAGGTCCAGTACATACACCGGTAGGACTCGAAATAGTAGAACCTGATTCTAACCATAAAATATCAAGAGGAGCTGTTCCTCCACCAATATTTGCGAAAATTCTGCCATCACAAGAATCAGGACATGTAGGGTCTTGAAACCCTAGTACGTTTACACCAATGTTATTAGGAGGTGTAATGATTACTCCAAACTCTGTACAAGATTCATAAAAATTCCCAAAAATTAATTGAGATGAATCATAAACAGTTACATTATAGTTATTGGCACATAAGTTTGTAAAAACATTTGAAGATTGAACAATAGTGTTTGCTGGATTTCCGTCAAAAAGTTCAAAGCCAAAAGGACCTCCTCCAGAACTGTTAATAGTAACTGTTACTTCACCGTCACAGGCGCCATTACAACTTATGTCTTGTCCATTATAGTTGGAAGTAATTGTAACAGTAAAATTAATTGGTATTGGATTTGCACAAGATGCTTTTTCTTGTAAAACTTGAGAAAAGCTTTGGCTTAAAAAACCAAGAAGTATAACTAAGGTAAAGAATATTCTCATTTATCTATAATATATGTTAGTAAGGCGTACTAGTTTGGTTAATGTTGCTCATACGCAATTTGTTAAAAAAGGTTATCTTTTTTTAATTAGTTTTTGTAACTAAATTGACGAACATAGTTTTTGTTTAGTTGCATTTTCAAAGTGTTAAAAAAAAATTAATCAAAAACAGGACAAATATAGGTGTTTTTAGAGTTATTCGAACATGCTGATAATCCAATTATTAACTCATGAGTGTTTGAACTTGCTGTTCTAATTCTTGAAGTGGTAAAATCGAATGCATATCCAACTGTAAAGTATTTTGCAAATCTCAACTTTCCCATTATAGAAATTGCATCTTGATTTCTCCAACTTATTCCTAAGTCCAATATATGATTGAATTCGAAATTTAAATTTGCATCGATACTCAAAGCAGAAAATCCAACATATTTCAACATCACAGAAGGAACAGCATTAATGTCTTTTTTAAGTTTGAATCTTTTTCCACCAACAAGCGCGTAATGGAATCTATTTCTTGCATTTACTCCAATTACTCTGTCCCATTTGTTTCTAAAAATTTGTCTTACAGATAATCCTGCGAACCAATCATCGTGATTTAGAAAAATTCCAGGAGTAAGATAAGGTGCAAAAATTACCCCGCCACCATTTGAAAAAGCAGGGTCATTATAATTCACAGCTATAATTTGAGCGGCATCTACTTTGAATTGTTGAATTCCTCCAAAAAGCCCTACACTTGCCGAAACATTTCGGCCTACTGGAAAATGATATGCATAGGCAAGGTTTAAAGTGGTGGTTCCAAAGTATCCCAAGGCATCATTTTCGAAATAAAGACCAACTCCGTGGTGAGTCCTATTGATTCTTGTTTTTTTGAACTTTAATCTGGTATGAAAACTCGCAAAACCCGTTTGAGGATTTCCTTCAAATCCTACCCATTGAGTTCTGAATCCGAGTTTGAAATTAAAACATTCTTGACTCCCAGCCAATGCTGGATTGAATGCAAAATAATTGAAAACATATTGGGTGAATTGAGTTGTTTGCTGTGCTATGAAAGACAGTGAAATACAAATTGATATCGTTGTTATAAATATTTTCATTTAATTACGGTTACATATCCTGAAAATAAATCATCATCGCTTTCAGTGTTGAGGTCTATGATGTAATAATATACTCCAGAAGGTACATTAATACCATTTTGTTTGCCAATCCAAACTTTTTCACCTCCATATCCTACTGATTTAAAAACTAATTGCCCCCACCTGTCAAAAACAGAAATTTTTGCAGTTGGGAAATTTTCAATAGAACTAATGTGCCAATAATCATTAATGCCATCATCATTTGGTGTAAAAGTATTTGTAATAATCAAATTTTCTTGAACTACAACGGTAACATCATCAAAATAAGTACATCCATTTGCTGTTACAAAAGTATAAAAATAAGTAGTTGTGACTTCAGGAGTAGCAACAGTTTGAGAAGAAGTAGGATCTGATAAAGATGATGGAGGTGACCAAACCGAATTAATAGGACCGGTTCCGATTAGTGATGCACTTTCGCCTCTAAAAATTGAACTTCCTTCTCCTGCATCAATCATAATTTCAACGCCTTCCCCATCTATAGTAATGTTAAAACCACAAGAAGCCGGAAACAAATCTCCAGAAATTGAATCTCCATCTACTTGAATGAAATAAGTTGTATTTGGTAGTAAATTGTTTGCTGAAAGTTGAAAATCTGTTTCGCTGGTTTCACAATTCGAAACTAAGTTGTAGGTGCTTTCATCACAGGGAACGGATGCCGAAATAATTGCAGCCTGAATACTGTTATTAAAGCCATTCGTATTGTTGCAATTGATATTGGAGAAATTTACAAATACATCTCCACCTGAGTTGTTGGTCGTAAAATTAAACCAAACCGTATTGTTGAGTTCGTAACAAAAATTTCCAGACATATTGGCGCCATCTTCACATCCATTACAAGCAGAGACCGTTGCGTTTTGATTACTAGCAAACTGAGTTTGATTATAACAAAGTGTTATTGCATTATTGCAGTTATCATTCCCTTGAGAAAAAAAGGTGAATGGTATAGACAATATGAGGCACAAAAAGTATTTCACAATTCAAAATTAGTTATTTTAAATCACTAATTCAAAAACCGTGAAAGTATTTTTACTGTGAATTGATGAGTTGTGCCAATTGATTTGCAGGTACAACTCCAGATTGCCTCCATTTTGGTTCGCCATTTTTAAAGAGAATTAAAGTTGGAACACTTTGTACTCTATAATGTTGAGCAGCATTTTGATTTTTGTTAATATCTATTTTGATGATCTTTGCTTTACCATCAATTTTAGATTTAGTTTCTTTTAGGATTGGAGCCATTGTTTTGCATGGACCACACCATTCTGCAAAAAAATCAACAAGAACTAATTCTTCGTTTTTAAGATATTCAGTTAAAGATTGTTTGGACATATTTTATTGTTAAAAGTTGAAAGTTTGAGGTCTCATTATTTTGGTTTACATAAAATAAATTTACATTTCACAATTATCTCCAGCACATTTTCCACTCAAACAACCAATTCCAAGTATAGGTTGAACTACAAAGATAAGACTTAAAACCACCCCCACCCACATTCTATCTCCGATAGATGAAATGAGATAAAGTAATCCAATGGCTAGAAAGAGAAATCTTCGAAAATTCCAACCTGATAAGATTCTTTTTTTGATGTTTGTAGTGGTGGAGTCCAAGGGTTTAAATTTTATGTTGTAAACTTTGCCATCCACCACCATTGTGTACATCAAAACCATTAGATTTTAGAATACTTTTTGCAGATCCGCTTCTCATTCCTGAAGCACAACAAGTAATGATAGTTTTGTTTTTGTCTAGTGAATTTAATTTTCTGCTTAATTCTTGTAAAGGAATATTTTTGCTGCCTTTAATATGACCAGATTTGTATTCACCTGGAGTTCTTACGTCCAAAATGATAGCGCCATT
>CAWUIK010000132.1:0-4930 GCA_963922585.1 uncultured Flavobacteriales bacterium
AAGTCTATCATGGTCTTTTTCTTCTGCAATTTCTGGCAAATACGCATTATAAAAAACCAAACTGCTCCAAAATCCTATACCTGCAAGTATGAACGAAATCATACTCAATTCGAGATGATTTTTATCAAAAAGGGCCAAAGACATACAACTCAAAGACCCCAGATAACAAAAGAAACGCATAAATGCTTTTTTATTTCCAGAAGCATCTGCTATTCCCGTTAGAATGGGAAGTAAAAAAACAATAAACAAAAAGTAAATGGCACTTATTATCGAAATCAAAGCGGTATTCACCAACTCAAAGCCCATAAATGTGACTTTTTCATCTACATATTTTTCATAAAAAATTGGAAATATTGCTGTTGTAATGACCAATGGATAAACAGAGTTTGCCCAATCATAAAAGGCCCAACCATTCATTACTTTATTGTCTCCTTTTTGTCTCTCTTTATTATTTTGTGAGTTCATTTCAGTTTCATTTAGTTGTTATTTACAACATACATTTCTATATTTCTGTCTCTAAGTATGCCATCGCTATAACTAAGATTATCTTTGGTTGCATGTGTATATGAAAAACTATTTTTCAATCCCTTTTCTTTCAAGTAATGATAAATTGTCAAAGCAGATTCCTTGGCTATTTTTTTCCCTTCTTGATTACTTTCATAAGTATAAATCACAAACCTCAACTCAGCTTTTGGTTGTTCTTCAAGAATAAAAAGCAATCTATTAAGTTCATCATTAGAAGTTGGAATTAATGTTCCATTTTCGAAATTAAACAACACTTTATTTAAATCTATTCTTTGCCCTTTTCTTAATTCAAAATCAGTGATTTCTTCTAATTTTGAAACGTCTTTATCAACTTCACCATTCAATATTTTGCAATTCCAACAATTACAATGTCCTTCAATATGATCTGAAGTTACCTCATCTAAGTATTCAAAACTACTTATTACATTTGGATGTTGAGGTACATACTCAGATTTTACTCTTATAGGTGGTTCATTTACTAATTTTGAATCTGATACTAATAATTCAACATCATCTATAAACAAATAGTTATAGTTAAAGAATCCCTTTTGAATTCTACGAAAAGTTTTGCTTTTTTCGAAAGCACCAATGGTAAGGTATTTTTCATTCCCAGTAGCTTCAAAATGATATTCCACTGACACCCATTTACTTTGTGGTAAAGTATCAAAATTATAAATCGATTTTATATGCTTATTGGACAAAATATGACCTTCTTTTTTGGAATTGAATGAAGATTCTGAAAGTAATACTGCCAAATCAGGTGATGAAAAACTAGATTTTTCAGGCCAATATATTTTTAATGAAATTTTATATGTAACTCCAATATCTAAATTTGAAATCAATTTAGTTTGAATATATTCACTAAAATCCGTTCCTTCTTGTTGTGTTATAATACCTACATAACTATCTGATGAACTTTTGACATTTTGATCCAACCAATTATTTTGATGATTGCAAGTTTTACTACAAGAATTGTAAAAATCTGGTGTTCCTGCATTTGGTGAATTCCAATCTTGTACTTTAAAATCGTTTTGTTTTTGAGACCAAAACTGAGGACAATCGGTTTCTAATTCAAAGTTTCCATTAGAAATATATGTTTGCGAAAAAGCCCTCTCCGAGGAGAAGGCTTTAGTAAAAATAAATACTATAAAAAATCTATTTAGCCAACTTGAACTCAACTCTTCTGTTTTTAGCATGGTCAAGTGAAGTAGTTCCAATTCCTACTTGTTCTTTATCTTTGAAAGATTTTAATTTAATTCTAGACTCATCAATTCCTTTTTCTACTAAGTAAGATTTAACATTTTCCGCTCTTTTCATATCTAAGTCCAAAACTTCAGCGTCTTCAGGATTTTTTCTAAGTTGAGCACCTTCTTCAGCATCTAAATGTCCATGAAGTTCAATTACAACTTCTGGATTTGTCTTTAAAGAACCAGCTAAAACATCTAAATCTTTTTTCATATTAGCCTCAAGTTTAGCACTTTTAATATCAAAGTAAACAGTTGCAAATTTGATATGCTCCTCAAAGGTAAATCCATCAGAAGCAGCTGTTTCTTTGTGATAAACTACAGACTCTACCTGAGCATTTTCTACTTGATTACATACACACTCAGAAGGATCTTCTAAAATAAAAACTTCCACTTGGTCAATATAATAGTAAGCTTTTGGAACTTGAGTACCTCTGTAATTAGTTAACGCTTTTAATTTTTCAAACTTTGTATCTTTATTATTTGTGAAATTTCCAATAGTTAAAAATTGTTCTTTTCCAGTTGCTGTATAAACCATACAAACTGGTTCCCAATTGTATCTAGCGTTATAGACTTTATTGTTGGAATTTAAAGCCATATTCAGTTTATCTTTATCGCTTTCAAAGATAATATCAGATTTTCCTTCAACTTCTAAACCATCTTTTGTAAAATAAACTCCAAAATTATCTACAGCATATTTAGATAAATCTGATAAACTTACATAATATTTAACGCAGTACTCTACATCTTTTCTTAGTGGTGCTATCAACTTATTTTGTAAATAGGTTCTAGGTTCTTTATTGTTATAACTGTACATAACAATACCAGCATATCTTTGACCATCATAAGGATCTTCTTTTCCATATTGATTTTCTGGAGCTGAACAAGGTTGTTCCTTATCAGAAGCAAATAAATCAGCCTTCATTCCAGTTGGGCTGTCCCAATCTGTTGCAATTGAAATCTGACCTAATTTTTTAAGCTTTCCTTTTTCTGCTTCAAAACTTGGGTTTTGCACAAGATTTTTATCATCTTGAGCAGAGGCGAAAATCCCAGAAAGTGCGAATACACTTGTAAATAATATCGTTTTCATCATCATAATTTTGTCATTTTTAATTGAATGAACACCACAAAGTTATAATTTTTTTTGGTTTAGAAAATGAGCATTCAATATTTGTTTGAATAATATCTTACATAATTCATTCCAAAAAAAAAGCAACCCATTATATGGATTGCTTTTTTGTATTCATATTTAAGATATTTATCTAACTAAAGTAACATGACCTAAATTTTCGTATTTAGCATCAGTATAGATGTCTTTGGTAATTATTTTCCAAACATATATTCCTCCTGGTAGAGGTTGTCCGTTTTTAGTTCCATCCCACTCACTGAATGATTCTGTAGATTGAAAAACAATTTGTCCCCATCTATCAAAAATATACATATCATAGCTCAAAGCATCAACTCCTTCACCTTTTGGGAAGAATGTATCATTTACACCATCATCATTAGGAGTAAAACCAGAAGGAACATAAAAACTATATACACCATTCATTATAACTTTACCATAAGTTGTATCTGTACATCCATTTTGATTAGTAACAACTAATTGAACAGGGAAATCAGAAGGTTCTGTATCTGGAAATGTAAATGTTGGATTTTGTTCAAAAGAATTTCCTAAGATACCATTTTCACCAAAAAACCACTGATAAGAAGTTACATCAATTGATGATGAATCATACATTGTAGTAGTGGGTTCTAAAACAGTAATAGGATTTGGAAATATCCCAAAACTTGCAACTGGATAATCGTAAGTTTCAATTAAAGCAACATATGTAGTATCTCCAATACATCCATCAGGACTTGTAGCAGTTAAAGAAACATCATATGTGCCAACACCAATGTAAGTATGAACTTGAGGCCCACATGTATTGGAAGTCTCTCCATCACCAAATTGCCAAGCACATTGGTCTACAAATGTAGGATCTGTAGTATTTGTAAAATTAACTTCAATTGGATAGCAACCGTCAACTTTATCTACTGATAAACTTGGTGAGGGAACTGGATACCAAAAAACTTTAACACTATCTATTTTAGCAGGCGTTTCACAGGCATCTGTTACCATTACGTAATAAGTTGAAGGACTTGATGTTGGTGTTACAGTTGTTACATTAGTTCCTCCAACAGCATTTCCATTTTCATCAGACCAATTGTAAAAATAAGTACCTCCAAAACCTCCATTAGCATTAACACTAACTACACCAGAAAAACCTGGACATACAGTATCATTAAGACCAGCAGTGGTTAAAATAGGTGGATACATATTAACCATTACATCAAGCGTATCTGAAGAGCAGCCCTGAGGGTCTAATGCATGAACGCTATATGAAGTAACTACAGTTGGTGAGACATTTTGAACACTAGTTGTTCCTGCAAGTCCTGACCAATTATAACTATAATTATTACTATTTCCTCCAATTGCAGTAGCACTTATGATTGCTGTACCTCCAATACAAACAATAGTATCACTTGAAACGTCTAAAGTCATTACAGGTGGTTCATTAATTGTTACTAAAGTATCATTCCAACATCCTGTTGTATCAATTGCTCTAACTATATACTCACCTGCAGAAAGTCCGCTAAAAGTAGCATTAGTTGTAACACCATTTTCTTGTTGAATTACAGTTTGATTTGATGGGTTTACTAGTAAAACATCAAAAGGTGGTCCGTTTTGACCTATTGGAGTAGCAACAATTTGTCCATCACTACCTCCAAAACATGTTGCATCAGTTAGAACTGGGATGGCTTGTTGACAACTATCACACATTACATTAATTAAAACATTAACAGTATCAGTACATCCACCATTTAAATCGGTAACAACCAATTGGAAATCTGTTGTTACTTGAGGTAAAGCAAAAGGATTTTGTGCAGATGTGCTACTCATGTTTGCATTTCCAGGAGTAGTAAACCACTCAAAAGTATAGTTGTTTGGATCTGGAATTGTAGGACAAGTTCTAAATCTTGTAACAGGTCTATTTGTTGTAGGACTGTTAAATGCTTGTGTAGTCGCATTACAAGCATTTTGAGAATCACTATAGTAAAAAGATGATGAGTTGAATGTTGTAGTAGTCCATGGAGTAATAGAATTATTTGTATAAGAT
>CAWUIK010000133.1:0-4893 GCA_963922585.1 uncultured Flavobacteriales bacterium
ATCAAAACACTTGCATTTCCTGCGATTTCTCCCATAGAACGGATAATAGGATAGACCCCATGATCATCTTGGATATAATCCCAAGCAATGGCCGTAACTTTCTTTTTCATCAACTCACGAAGTGTATCTTCTGGTTGAACAGTTAACTGTAATGCCGAAAATAAAGTTTGCTTGTGTTTTAATAAATCAATTTCTTTTTTGGAAGGAGGAGTAACCTTAAGAATGATATCCGCTTCATATACTTTTTCTGGAGAAAATGCAATTTCAGCACCCGCTTCGCTGTAATCTCTATCTGAAAAAAACGCTTGTTTTCCAGCGTTCGTTTCAACGATAACTCTATGTCCATTCGAGACAATCAAACTTACAGCCTCTGGTACCAAAGCAACTCTATGTTCTTGGAATTCTGTTTCTCTAGGAATACCGATGTATAAACTTTGTTTTTTACGACTGATTTCTAGTGTTTCTTCTTGTGGAAGTAACGCTGCTTCTCGAGCAAGAGACTTTAAAGCATCACCTGATGACATCATATTATGTGGTTAAAAAAAAGGTATATAAAAAAGGTCTTTCAAACTAAATCAATTGAATATCAATTTTTCTGGCGGTTTCATTTAAAATTGATATGTTCACTTCTACGAAGGATTCAGGTAAAAGTTTCAAAATTCTTTCTGGCCATTCAATAAAACAAATATTTCCAGAATCAATCATTTCATCAAGCCCGCTTTGAATAGCTTCCATTTCGTCTGCAATTCTATAAAAATCAAAATGATAGATTTCATCATTATGATTATTCATATAAGTATTTACGATAGCATAAGTTGGGCTTGAGGGTAAATCAGTAATCCCAATTTGTTCACAGATTAAACTTATCAAAGTTGTTTTTCCGGCTCCCATTTCGCCTTTGAAAGTAAATACTTTGTGGGATTTTGCTAGATTTACAATAGCAGATGCTACTTCTGATAGTTCATTTATATTGTTTATAGTAAATGATAAAGCACTCATGTAGTTATTAATTTGGTTTGCTTACAACATAAATGATTTCGTCTGGATGCAATCGCATTTTTTTTACTTTTTCTTCAGGAAAAAACTGATGATAATCGAAAGGGTTTACCTCGAAACCAGCCGCTTTTAGTTTGTTGGGATAATCCAAACCATAAAGTCTAACATGGTCATATTGCCAAAAATGTTTTTCTCTTTCTTCTGGTTCGGTAATAGTTGCGTCTTCGTAGGTTTCACTTCTTGTATAATCAATAGGAACTTGAAAAATTCCCCATCCTCCTGGTTTCATGATTCTAAAAAGTTCAGTCATACACTTATGATCATCGGTGACATGTTCTAAAACGTGGTTACAAAAAATCACATCATATTGGTTAGCTTCCAAAGGAATATCATGCAAATCGAAATGAATATCTGCAATAGGAGATACTAAGTCGCCCGTGGTATAATCTAAGTTTTTTTGTTTTTTGAATAAATCCAAAAAGCATTGCTCAGGTGCAATATGCATTACTTTTTTGGGGGCAGTAAAAAAATCTGTTTGGTTTTTAAGGTACAACCACATCAAACGATGTCTTTCTAATGTTAAGTCATATGGACAGAGGACTCCTTCCCTGTGAGCAACTTTACTGCCATAAGATAAAAATTTTCTAAATGATTTTTCACAAACAGGGCATTCTACTTTGTTTCCTTTGTAGAGTAAAGGAGCAAAAATTCTAAAAACATAACTCAATCTAATTAGCCATGGTCTTGGAATTACGCGAAGCAAATATTTGTAGAGTTTTTTCACTTTTTGAGCAATTCATTTATTTCTTCAGCATAGTCCAAAGAGTCATCAATAAAGAATGTTAAATTAGGCGTTTTTCTCAATTGCATTTTTACCACTTGGCTTAATGCATGTTTGATTTGCTTTGCATTGATTTTAATATTTTTCAACACTTCCTCTTTATCCTCAGCAGCAAAAATACTTAAGTACACTCTAGCCACGGATAAATCAGGTGATACTTTGACATTCGTTACTGAAACCATGGAACCCAAACACAAAACTTTTGTTTCCTTTTGAAAAATAAAACTTAATTCTTGTTGTAATAAACTTGCTATTTTTTCTTGTCTAATTGTTGCCATAAGGGGCACAAATGTACTAAAGTTTTGTCGGTCAAAGCAAAATAACGATATCTTTTTCATCTAAAAGTTATCGTTCATTATTCAAAATTAAAAAATTACCGCCTTTTATACTCTTTTCCTTATTAGTTTGTCCTTTTTAGACTTAATAGTGTTAATTTTGTCTAATGGAGTTCAAATTAGTTTCAGATTTTAAACCAACTGGTGATCAGCCTCAAGCCATAAAGGAATTGGTAGAAGGCATAAAAAGTAATGTTAAAAACCAAACTTTGTTGGGTGTTACAGGTTCTGGAAAAACTTTTACTATAGCAAATGTGATTCAGGAGGTTGAAAAACCTACTTTGATACTTTCTCACAACAAAACGCTTGCTGCTCAATTGTATTCTGAATTTAAATCTTTTTTTCCGAATAATGCTGTAGAGTATTTTGTTTCTTATTACGACTACTACCAACCCGAGGCATATATGCCTACTTCTGATACCTACATAGAAAAAGATTTGTCTATTAATGATGAAATTGAAAAATTGAGATTAAGTTGCAGTTCTGCTTTGCTTTCGGGCAGAAAAGATGTTATTGTAGTTTCATCTGTTTCATGTATCTATGGAATTGGAAATCCTGAAGAATTCAAGAAAGGGGTTACCTTTATTTACAAAGGTCAGAAAGTCAATAGAAATAAGTTTTTACATCATTTGGTGGAGATTTTATACGCAAGAACTACGGGAGATTTTACAAGGGGAACATTCAGAGTAAAAGGCGATACAGTAGATATCTATTTAGCCTATGTAGATGTGGCGTGTAGAGTAGAGTTTTGGGGAGACGAAATAGAACAAATTCAAACTTTTGACCCATTGACCAATGAGGTTTTTGCTAGTTTTGATGAATATTCTATCTATCCGGCCAACATCTTTGTAACCAGCAATGACAATGTTCAAGAAGCGGCTTTTAAAATCCAAGAAGACATGGTGAAGCAAGTTGAATATTTCAAATCTATTGGGAAACATTTGGAAGCTAAAAGGCTACAAAGTAGAGTTGAATTGGATTTGGAAATGATGCGTGAGTTGGGTTATTGTAGTGGGATAGAAAATTACTCTAGATACCTTGATGGAAGAAAAGAAGGAAGCAGACCTTTCTGTTTGTTAGATTATTTTCCTGATGATTTTTTAATGGTAATAGATGAAAGCCATGTTACCGTTTCTCAGATAAAAGCCATGTATGGTGGTGATAGAGCACGAAAAATAAATTTGGTGGAATATGGATTTAGATTGCCTTCTGCCATGGATAACAGACCTTTGAAATTTGAAGAGTTTGAATCCATTATAGGACAAACCATTTTTGTAAGCGCAACACCAGCAGATTATGAATTGGAAAAATCAGAAGGTATTTATGTGGAACAGTTGATTCGTCCAACAGGGCTTTTAGATCCCGTTATAGAGGTAAGACCTTCATTGAATCAAATAGATGATTTGATAGGCGAAATTCATAGTGTTGTTGATAGAGATGAAAGGGTATTGGTAACTACTTTAACTAAAAGAATGGCTGAAGAAGTGAATGCTTATTTTTCTAAAATGGGCATGAGGAGTCGATACATTCACTCTGATATTGACACTTTAGAAAGAGTAGAAATTTTAGGAGATTTAAGAAATGGCCTTTTTGATGTCTTGATTGGTGTCAACTTACTGAGAGAAGGTTTGGATTTACCAGAAGTATCATTAGTTGCCATACTTGATGCTGACAAAGAAGGGTTTTTGAGGTCTGAAAGGTCTTTAGTTCAAACCGTTGGTAGAGCCGCTAGAAACGTAAATGGATTGGTTATTATGTATGCAGATACAATCACCAATTCGATGCAGAAAACTATAGACGAAACCAATAGAAGAAGAGCCAAACAAATAGCATATAACGAAAAACATGGTTTGGTTCCTACACCATTGGCAAAATCAAAATCAAATATATTACGTTCACATAAAATACACCCTACAGACGTGCCTTATGTAGTCGACCATGAAATAAGTATTGCAGCAGATCCTGTAGTAAAATACATGGGAAGAGAGGAGTTGGAAAAAGCCATTTCAAGTATCAAATCCAAAATGGATTACGAAGCTAAAAGAGAAAACTTTATGGAAGCTGCTTCGTTGAGAGATGAATTGTTTGAATTGAAAAAACTATTGGTGGAAAGGTTTGAGATGAAAGATTAATTGAAAAATTATCATTTTTGTATTTGCAAGTTGTTATTTTTAACACTTTTTTAATATACTATAGTTTTGATGTATTGACTTTTAAAATATTATGAATTATTTTTTATATTTATTAGTTATATTCAGTTTTGCATCGATTTATTCTCAGAAAAGGGAATTAGGCTTGAACATACAAGGAAGCAAAAGCACTCTTTTTGCTGAATTAAGTTATAAAAAAATTGTAGAAAAAAACATATTAATTGAAAGCGGTATTGGTTTTGGAAATTTTGGAAGATTTGAAAAAAGTAATGATAATAATAAATTTTCAAGCGTTACTCCATTTTCTCCCTACTATTTATGGACAAATCAATCAGGAGAACCTTATTTATACATAGAACAAAAGTACAAGTTGAACAATATCGGAGGAAAATTTTTTTTTTGGAATAGGTTCCAGATGGAAATTAAATTCGCGTATTAATCTAGATGGTATTTTTCAGTTAGCATATTATATTGTTAGAGATAATCATTACCATTATTATGAAGATCAATGGACTGATTTACCACCTTATGAGGTTTCTTATAAAACAATTCATCATACAATAAGTAATGG
>CAWUIK010000134.1:0-4404 GCA_963922585.1 uncultured Flavobacteriales bacterium
CTGTGAGTAAGGGAAATGCACCATCTCTACGGTATGAGAAAGACCTTATGCAACTTGTGAATGAGCAACCATTGATTATGATTCAGTTGGAAAGAAAATAGATCAAAAAACGCCATTGAAATTTATTCAATGGCGTTTTAAAATATTGTATTGAAGAATCAATTAAGCCTCTATCACTTTAAAATCAATAGTAACTTTGATTTCTTTGTGAACAGAAACCTCTGCTTTGTATGAACCTGTTGATTTGATAGCATCACCCAAAAGTTTGATTCTTTTTCTTTCAATTTCGAATCCAGCTTTTTCTAAAGCTTCAGCCAATTGAACATTAGTTACAGAACCAAAAATCTTTCCGTTTTCACCAACTTTAGCACCAACTTCGATAGTTGAATTTTCTAATTTATTAGCGATAACTTCTGCTTCTGCTTTAATTTTTGCAGCTTTGTGAGATCTTTGTTTCAAAGTCTCTGCATGCATTTTCTTGATAGATTCAGTTGCAAGTATTGCATATCCTTGAGGAATAAGGAAATTTCTTCCATATCCAGGTTTAACAGTTACTAAATCATCTTTTTCACCAAGATTATCTACGTTTTTCTTTAATAGTACATCCATTTTATTGCCCTCCTATTATTTTAATTGATCAGCCAAATAAGGCAAAATTGCTAAGTGTCTTGCACGTTTTACTGCTTGTGCAACTTTCTTTTGGTATTTTGCAGAAGTACCAGTAAGTCTTCTTGGCAAAAGTTTTCCTTGTTCGTTTATAAATTTCAAAAGGAAATCAGGATTTTTGTAATCCACATGTTTGATTCCATTTTTCTTAAAACGACAATATTTTGTTGAGGTAATATCAATGCTAATTGGCGCAAGATATCTAACTTCAGAATTGTTTGACATTTTTTTAAGTTTTTAAATGATTAATGATTTGATTTAGGCTTTAGCCATTGCTCTACCTTTGTCTGCAAATGCAACGTGATGTTTGTCCATTTTCATGGTTAAGAAACGCATAATGCGTTCATCACGCTTAAATGCTAATTCTAATTCGGCAATCACAGATCCAGCAGCTTCAAATTCAATTAGATTATAAAAACCTGTAGATTTCTTTTGAATTGGGTAAGCTAATTTTTTCAATCCCCAATCTTCTTGGTGAACGATATTCGCTTTCGCATCAACAAGTATCTGCTTGAATTTTTGCACTGCTTCCTTTGCCTGTGCATCAGACAAAACGGGAGTTAAAATGAAAACAGTTTCGTAACGATTCATATTATTTGTTGTTTATAAATTACTATTTTTTGTCCCAAAAATTTTACTTTGGGGCTGCGAAGATAGGAATAATTTGTTAAATACAAACATTTTATAATAATATTTAACGCATTCTTTGATTTCAGTTAATCAAATAATTTTATTCCTTTTCATTCATTTCATTTGAAACTGAAACAAATTCAAATTTTTCTCCATCAAAAAGTCCTTTGTCGCTAAGTTTTAATTTGGGAATGACCAACAAAGCACAAAAAGATAATGTCATAAATGGTGCTGAAAGTGTTGCTCCCATTTTTTTGGCTTTATCATCAATTGATTCATATATTTCGGCAACTTTATAACCATCTTCGTGAGACATAATTCCTGCCACAGGAAGCGAAACAATTTGTTTTTCATTGGTCTTGGAATTAGAAAGAGAAACACCGCCTTTGCTTTCAATAATCAAATTGATGGCTTCACAAATGTCTTGGTCATTTGTGCCAACAGCAATAATGTTGTGACTATCGTGAGATACGCAAGAAGCAATTGCGCCTTCTTTCAAACCAAAGTTTTGAATAAACGCTATGGCAGGTGGAGCATCAAAATATCTGTTTACCACTACTATTTTTAAAATGTCTTCTTCCAAATTGGGTTGAAGATTACCATTATCGATTTTTACGTTTGCATTGATTTTTTCGGTTATCAATTGACCATCTTCAACCACAATTACTTTTACATTTTCGTGTGTTGCCTTCAATTGTATTTGACTTTCATTGATTTTACTACAATTAAAATTATTGATTGGTTTTTCTTCCACTGATGGTATGTTAGAAATACCATATTCAGCTACTAGATTTCCATCAATATAAGTTGCTTCTACCTCAAAATCTTTTAAATCTTTGACAATACAAAAATCTGCAGCATCATTGATTTGTAGAAGTCCAACTTCCATTTGATAATGTTGAATCGTATTGTACGAAGCTGCTCTCAAAACATTGAAAATATCACATCCTTTAGCAATAGCTCTTTTTGCCAATAAGTTGATATGCCCCACAGCCAAATCGTTGGGGTGTTTGTCATCCGAGCAAAGCATTATTTTCTCTGGAAATTCATCAATCAATGTCCAAAGCGCTTCAAAATTCTTAGCGGCACTTCCCTCTCTTATGATGATTTTCATGCCGAATTTTAGTTTGTCTAGCCCTTCTTCTTTGGTAAAACATTCATGGTCGGTGGTGATACCTGCTTCGATATATTTGCGTGCGGCATCCCCTCGCAATCCCGGTGCGTGACCATCAATCATTTTACCTTTGTCTTTCGCAAGTTGAATTTTCGCCATTACTTCTGGGTCGGTGTTCAATACACCAGGAAAATTCATCATTTCGGCAAGATAATTTACTCTAGGCATTTCGAAAATAGCAGCTATATCTTGAAGGTCAATTTTAGCCCCTGCGGTTTCGAAAATAGTGGCAGGCACGCAAGATGGCGCACCAAAATAAAATTTAAAAGGCGTTTTGAGACCATTTTCAATCATAAATTGAACCCCTTTTTTGCCTAAAACATTCCCAATTTCGTGTGGGTCTGAAATCGTAGCCACAGTACCATGGCAAACAGCCAATCTTGCAAATTCAGAAGGAATTAACATCGAACTTTCTACATGTAAGTGCGCATCTACAAAACCCGGAATGATATATCTGTCTGGAACATTTTCGTTGGGAATGATGGCTTTTATTTTTCCATTTTCGATTTGTAGTGTTCCTTTGATGATTTGTTTAGTAACAACATCTACAATTTTTCCTTGAATTTCCTGCATTTTTACCATTTTGAATTTCAAAAGTACAGAAACCAATTTAAAAACTTAAGGTCTTCCCGGAAATCTTTCGATTTCTTCTCTTTTGATAGTAGTGCTTCTGTGGTGGTCTGGGTCTAAAATACGAGTGTTTTCGTCATAGGGTACAAACACACCCATTATATCATATTCTAAACTTAGATACAATTTATCAAGAAAAGTAATTTTTCCAATATTTAAAATGATATTTTCTATTGTAAGTTTTTCATATCCAATAATTGAAACATTCAAATTAACTGATAGAGCAGTATTTTTATTAATAATCGAAGAAGAAATTGGTATAACAAAATGACCATCAAAATCAGTTGATGCACCAATTATTTGACCATCATTTTCTATCCATACATTGGCAAATGCAATAGGTTCATTTGTTTCTTCATCGAAAACAGTACCTTTAATCTGAGTTGGGATTGTAGATTCAGGTTTACTAAATAATGTATCTCTTTGAATTTTTGCAATCGTATCTTGCGCCTGAGCAGAGAGTGCAAAAACACTCGACCCAAAAACGATGAGTAAAGCCAAAGCAAATCTTCTAAAAGGATGTAAATAATAAGCAGTATTCATAAATGAAATATCGCTTTTTCCGCAAATATTCCCATTGTTTTCTTTTGCTAAAGCAACAACTTCTTCGTTACTCATACCTGTAAAGTCAAATACTTTTTTCTTACATAGATTACAAATGCTCTGTTGATCCAATTCAATTTCCGCAACACAAGGATTTATTTTATACATAATTCAAGGTTTTGATATCTATGATGCAAGATTTTGTTTTTTCCATAAAGTGAATTGGAAATTATAAAAATTCTTAGAACAAGGATTTTTTGTTTTAGAGTATGATTTGTCTTTAGTCGTTTTCTTCATAATAATATGAGTAGTCTATTCCTTTCATAAACATTTCTCGGTCATTTATTTTAGTGGTAAGAGCATTAATCAGAAGCGTTTTTAAAAAACTACTATTTGTAGGGCTTAGCATCATAGCTTTCATATAATCATGTTTTGTGATTTTACTCCAATCGACACATTTTTTAACTTGTTTTTTTAATATCAAATCCAACCAAATTCTTGTGGTTCTTCCATTTCCTTCCATAAAAGGATGTGCAATGTTCATTTCAACATATTTCTCTTTAATTTCTTCAAATGATGATTCAGGCATTTCTTCAATTTGTTTTAAAGTTTCCCCTAAAAAGTGTGAAACAGCAAATTGAAAACCTCCTTTAGAAATGTTTTTTTGTCTAATTTGTCCTGCAAAATTATAGAGCCCTCCAAACAAATATGCATGAATTTGTTTTAGCCCATTTGCCGTTCCGACCTCTATGTTTTCAATA
>CAWUIK010000135.1:0-4309 GCA_963922585.1 uncultured Flavobacteriales bacterium
TGGTACAATCGCTTCGTCAAAATCAAATTAATGTATTGATTTTTGATGATGAGAAAAATGCTTTAACTCCAGACGCAATTTTCCCAAATAATTGGGTATCTACACATCAAAAAACTATCATAACTTACCCTATGCTTACCCTCAACAGAAGAAGGGAAAGAAGGGAAGATATTATCTCCATACTTCAAAAATCATATGAATATAATAACCACTTAGCTTTTGAAAGTTTCGAGAATCTAGAAAACAAAATGATTCTGGAAGGAACTGGTAGTTTAGTTTTAGATAGACATCAGAAAATTGCTTATGCAGCAATTTCAGAAAGAACCTCTAAAAAACTAGTTGATGAATGGTGTAAAAAAATGAATTATACACCTGTAATTTTTGAAGCTTTTGGCTCCAAAAAAGAATTAATTTACCACACGAATGTTATGATGTGTGTTGGAAAATCTTTTGTAATAATATGTATGGATTCAATTGCTGTCAAAGATCAAGATTTAGTAAGAAATAGCATTCTCAACTCTAAAAAAGAAATCATAGAAATTAGTTTATCCCAAACATATGAGCATTTTGCTGGTAATATGCTGCAATTGATTAATAAAAAAGACAAAACAATTCTTGTAATGAGTCAAAAAGCATACTTTTCTTTAGATCAAACACAATTAAATTTATTAGAAAAACACAACGACATATTGCTTCCCTTGTCAGTACCAACAATAGAAAAATATGGTGGTGGTAGTGTTAGATGCATGATGGCTGAATTATTTTGAATTGATAAAAAGTATATAATTTAAAAAAATAATAATTATACTTGCATTCGAAAGCCATCTATGACTCAAAATTAACTTCTTGATTTTACTGATTATAAAGCAAGGAAAGAGAAAGTAGATGGCTTTTACTTTTTATCTTCGGTTTTTTCTTCTTTTACGCCTCTTTTGTAGATCACTAAACCATTCAAGAAGTTTCTTAAAATTTGATCATGTAATTCTCTGTAGTTTGGATGTCCTTCTTTTCTAAAAAAAGCACTAATCTCTGTTTTAGTGACTTTAAAATCAACTAGTGATAAAATCTCTATAATATCGTCATCTCTTAGCTGCAAAGCGACTCTTAGTTTTTTTAGAACATCATTATTGGTTAATGCCATAATTTAATTTTTTATAAAACAAAAAAACCCGTTGTAAATAATTACAACGGGAATATGTATTGTACAAAAAGAAATTCAAAAAATTATGCTTTTGAAAAACTTCTTTTTTCTTTAATTCTTGCTGCTTTACCTTTTCTATCTCTTAAGTAAAAAATTCTAGCTCTTCTAACAGCACCTCTTTTAAGTACCTCAATTTTTTCAATAAATGGATCATTAATAGGGAAAACTCTTTCCACTCCAATATTACCACTCATTTTTCTAATTGTAAAAGTTTCAGTAGCTCCAGAACCTCTTCTTTGAAGAATAACACCTTGGAAAGACTGTAATCTTTCTTTATCTCCCTCTTTAATTTTGTAGGTAACTACTAATGTATCACCAGCTTTAAAACTTGGCCAGTTTTTAGCTTCTAATAATTCCGCTTGAATTTCTTTTATTAAGTCCATTTCAGTATTTTGTTTCTTATTTCACCAATTTTGGGGGTGCAATATTACACATAATTATTGTAATCTTTATATTTTTTTTGATTTTTATGCAAATATTTTTAATTTATTAATTGAAATCAAAAATCTACCAATGCTTATCAATCAAATAAACCATAGAGAAAATAGCTGCACTACCCAATTCTAATTCTCTTTTATTTACATTTTCCCAAACATCACTTGGTGCGTGATGAAAATCAAAATACCTTTGAGAATCTGGCACTAAACCGACTAAACAAACTTTACCATTTTTCAATGGTCCAATATCCACTCCTCCATAACCCTTTTCGAATAAATGAATAAAATAAGGATTGAATAATGTTTGAAATTGTTTAATGTTTTCAACCTGCTCTTGAGTTCCATCTATACTAAATCCTCTAGGCGAAAAACCTCCTCTATCGGTTTCAAGGGCAAATATATGGTTCTCTTTATATTCTTCAGCGTATTTTGCATACCCCTTCCCTCCTCTATTTCCATTTTCTTCGTTCATGTATAGAACACATCTAATGGTTTTTTTAGGAGAGTATTTCAAAGAAGTCATCATGCGCATGGTTTCTATACTTTGCACCACGCCCGCACCATCGTCATGTGCGCCTTCTCCAATATCCCAAGAATCTAAATGCCCTCCTATCAATATGATTTCGTCAGGGTTTTCACTGCCTCTTTTTTCTCCAATGACATTGTAAGAAATGGTGTCTGGCAAAATTTGACATTCCAATTTCATTTTGATACTGGTTTGAGCATCTTCCTGTATCATTTTACTCAATTGGTAAGCATCTTTGGAACTTATCGCAATACCTGGTATTTTAGTAACGCCTTCTTCATATTGCATTGATCCAGTATGTGGATTCAAATCATCTCGAAGAGTCAAGGAACGAATAATCACTGCTTTTGCTCCTTTTTTAGACGCTTTTATGGCGCCATAATGTCTGTATTGACCACATTCTCCATAAGCAGAAAAAGTAGAAATCAATGCTGGATTCATAGGTTTGTTTAAAAAGACAATTTTATCCTTCACTAATTTATCGTCCATGGCTTCCAATTCTGTCCAATCCCGGATTTCTATAACATTACCTTCAAGTACTTTTCCATCTGTTCCCACAGAACCTCCCAAAGCTGTGCAGTGAGAAACATGCAATGGCGTATTTTTATTACTGAAATCTAATCTCTCAACATTTCCTCTTACCCAATGTGGAACTGTGATAGGTTGCAACCATACGCTATCTAATTTTAATTCTTCTAATTTCTTTTTACCCCACGCAATGGCTTCATAAGAAGCAGGAGATGCCGTAAGTCTATGACCGACATCTTTGCACAATTCATATAAATTTTGATGACATTGACCTTTTATCAAAGCTTCATCAAATATTCCTCTTATCATCAAAGAATCTTCTTGTTGACTGACTTGACCGTAACTTTTGGACATTCCAAAAAGCAAAAGGGAGAAAACTATTGTTTGAATTTTAAATGACATCATAAATAATATTTGCATTTCGAAATTACTCAGAAATTTAGACTTAAGACTTAATTCCAAATAATTTATTGGTTTCACATGCTGCCTTTTTGTCTTTAGAAAACTCTTAAAAATGACTTTTTGACTTGATAATCAGTTGTTTGAATTTAAAATCTGGACATTTTTTCAGTTTTTGAGTTATGGCAAAAAAATTGAAAAAGTGAAATCGTAAAACATTTAAATTATAAAATTATGACACTTATAAAAAGACAAGAAAGTTTATTGCCATCAGTTTGGAATAACTTATTAGAAAGCACTTTATTCACACATCCATTAAATGGTCATTCGGAATTCACGGTTCCACCTGTGAACTTATCAGAAGACAAAGAAAACTTTTACATCGAATTGGCTGCTCCGGGAATGGAAAAAGAAAATTTCAGTTTACAATTAGACAAACAAATCCTTACTGTAAAAGCAGAAAAGAAAACTGAAAACATCGAAGTTAGTGAAGATAAATCGTACAGCAAAAAAGAATTTGGCTATCATTCATTTACCCGTTCTTTTACACTCCCTACAACTGCCAATTTTGACAAGATTGACGCCTCATACGACAAAGGTGTTTTGAACATCATCATTGCCAAAAAAGATGAAGCAAAAGATACAGGTGTAAAGCATATCGACATCAAATAATAGCAACAATTTTATAAATATTCTTCATTAAATCATTAAAACTTGTATTTCTAGCAGGATTTAATGATTTTTTTGTACTATATCGTCTTTATGATCCGTTTTATTATTCTTGTTTCTTACACGTTGCTTTGGTTTTCTTTTGAGTTTGGCATATTCTAGCGGACTAATTTCTTCTGAGAATTCAAAATTTTCCAAGACATAAAGGCAATCCAACGCTCGAAGCACTTGTATTAAACTAGAAAGTGATATAGATTCTCCATTTTCTATTTGGCTCAATGTCCAACGGTTTAATCCAGCCATTTCTGCTAATTGCGCTTGAGTTTTATTCCTTTGAGTTCGTGTGTGCTTAATAAAACGGCCTATCTGGGCAATGATTGCCGAATCTGACATTTGCACCCAATATATGTTGGTTTTTCCCATCTTTAATTTGAATTAAAACACTTAATGCTAGGTTTACCCAACAAAGATATGAATTATTTTGTATAACCAAGTGTTATTCTTTGTTTTCCAATATTTCTAATAATTTTTGGTTTAAGTAAAGTTTCT
>CAWUIK010000136.1:0-4307 GCA_963922585.1 uncultured Flavobacteriales bacterium
CAACTTCTTTTTCTAATTCGTTATTTCCGCATATATCTTCTATTAGAGATTTAAATTTATTGGTCCACCATGTATTGTGCCCCTTACCTTTTTCTAGCTTTTTTAAACCTGGGTTGAAAGGATAAAATGGATAGTCAATCTCATTGTTAAAAGGATTTTTTAGGTTTTCAAATGCTAGCTCTCTTAATTTGAGGCGATATTCATGACTATCTTCTTGTTTTAACTTAGGTTCAATGTTATGATAATTCAAAGTTTTTGTATCTAAGCCAGGTGAACCCAAAAGAATAAATATATCAGCATCACCAGAACCTATCCAAGGTTCTGGTATTTCAACTGTACTAATAAGTTTTGAATTCTTTTCTGATTCGATGATAGTTTGAACTATATCTTTATCAATTTTAGCTATTCTATCCTCATAACTAGTATTTAACCATGGGTTTGTCATGTTTTTATTGAATTTAAAATTTAATATTAGTATTATAGTTTAGACCATACTTTTCAATTAGGATCTGTATTTTTAGAAATTAGCTTCTAATATTTCCATGGGCTCAGATAAATCAACTTGAAAATCATAATAGATTGCCGGAGCATCCTCATATTCATAACTTAGTTCATTTCCATCTATAGATATTGAGAAGTAAACAATAACTCCGTTTTCCTCAGCTAATTCAATATTATCTCCTAAGATTTCATCATTAACAATTATTTGAGCCGAGTCAAATGTAAGATAGAATTGATTTTCGCCATTTTCTGATTCAACTGCATAAAATCCATTAATTGTTGATTTGATTGGAGTAATAAAAATTGGTTCATCAGCACTAGGATCATCGATTCCTATTGCTTTAATTGATATTTCCGCATAATCAAAGTCTATTTCTTCCCTAAACCAAACTTCATTAGACTCCGAAATGTCTGAAGAATTTAAGTATAATGCATCATAATACAATTCCTCGGTTGAAACAGTATCTTGATTTGATGGAGACAATGATTTCATGTGTTCAACAACAGCAATAAGAAAATTATAAATAGTCTCCATAGCTTCATCTGAATCAGGTAAGTCAGTTATAAACTCAGACCCTCTTCCTTTCCAGAATTCTTTTCCTGATTCTAGATTTACAGAACCTATCCAACCTTTTAAAACTGTATTAAACAAAAAGTCTGTTGAAGATTGTTTTCTTGCGGCAACATATAAACGCCACTTACCATCTTCCAATCTAGCTTCCCAGAATATTTTTTCATCCCCAATGACAAAATCGAAAATCATTTTTTTGCCTTCAGCCGTCCATGATTTAGAAACACCTTCAGGTTTTCCTAAGCGCTTTTTTAATTCTTTAATTCTACTCATAATTCTATTTGTTTTAATTGTTAATTAACTAAAATTCAACTGTACTAATAAGTTTTTAATTCTTTTCTGATTCGATGATAGTTTGAACTATCTCTTTATCAATTTCAGCTATTCTATCCTCATAACCAGTATTTAACCATGGGTTTGTCATATGTCATAGTTTTGAATGTTAACTTAATAATCCCAGTAATCTTTTAATTCTTGAGCATATTCTTCTCCAAACTCTTCTTCGATTTCATTTGCAATACCCATAATTACTTTTTTAAGCATGTAGGAGATTACTTCACCGTAAAAATTCGCATACTCTTGTTGGATTTCCTCTTCATCCTCAAAATGATCCATTGAAGGAATGTATACATAATCAATATCGTTTCTTCTAGTGTTTTCATAATATTCAAAAACAAATTCAGGTAAAATTGCTTCTAGATATCCGTCTTGATAGAGAATATTTAGAATTAATGCGGGTAGACTTCTTGAGTCTTCTTCGGCTCTATTTAGATAATACTTCTGATCACCATACGGATCCCCATCTTCATCAAAAGCTGAAATCATAAGTAAACCATTATCATCTTCACATTCTTCTATTAAATCTCTAGTTATTGTTCTTGCATGATTAATACCATCAATTAAGTCTTTTATTTTGTAATCTTCACTAATATTCATCGAGTCTTCAAAGCTTAGATTTTCAAGATATTCTTCAATTTCAAAGAAGTCGGTATTTAAATTCCAAATATCTTTATCATCAGTGCCTTTTGTTTCGATTTCGGATTTGGAATCATTAGATAGGTTTTTCATGTGTTTAACACAAGACATAAAGAAATTATAAATAGTCTCCATAGCTTCATCTGAATCAGGTAAGTCAGTTATAAACTCAGACCCTCTTCCTTTCCAGAATTCTTTTCCTGATTCTAGATTTACAGAACCTATCCAACCTTTTAAAACTGTATTAAACAAAAAGTCTGTTGAAGATTGTTTTCTTGCGGCAACATATAAACGCCACTTACCATCTTCCAATCTAGCTTCCCAGAATATTTTTTCATCCCCAATGACAAAATCGAAAATCATTTTTTTGCCTTCAGCCGTCCATGATTTAGAAACACCTTCAGGTTTTCCTAAGCGCTTTTTTAATTCTTTAATTCTACTCATAATTCTATTTGTTTTAATTGTTAAATAAACACCTACAACATTTGGATAAACACCAGCTACTGGTGTTTATTCCATTCATGTATTTTATTGTTTTTTTTGTAAATTTATAAAATTTATTGGACTTTCTATCTTTCGAATCATATTTGTTGCTACTTGTGTATATATTTCGGTTGTCAATGTACTGTTGTGCCCCAATAATTCCTGAATATACCTTATGTCTGTGCCGTTTTCCAAAAGATGAGTCGCAAAACTATGACGCAACATATGAGGTGTCACCTTTTTATAGATCTTGGCCCGCTTCACACAACTGCTCAATATATTTGCTACACTGGTAGCTGAATATGGGCCCCCATTTTGTCCTTCAAATAAGTATCTCTTGGGTCTATACATTTTGTAATATGCCCTCAAATCTTCAAGCACACTTTCTGCAAGAAGGGTTTGCCTGTCTTTTCCTTGTTTGCTATTGATTATATTAATTACCATTCTTTTGCTGTCTATGTCGGTCAACTTTAAATTCAACAACTCACTTCTTCTTAATCCAGCAGAATATAATATTGATAAAATACACCTGTGTTTGAGGTTGGTACTCGCATTTATAATACTTCCTATTTCCTCTATGCTCAAAACTTTAGGCAAAGGATTTCTTTTCTTTGGCCTGTCTATGCTATAAAATCTATTGGGCATACCCATTACCACTTCGTAATAAAATTTTATGGCATTGATCATTTGATTGATATAACTATCAGAACTCCCATTTATGACCAAATATTTTAAATACGCTACAATGTCGCGCTCGTCTATATGTTTCAAAGCCTTGTTTTTGTGAGCGTTCATAAAACGCTCAAAAAGTGAAATGTAGGACTTGCAAGTGTTGATAGAATAGTGCTTGGACTCCAATTTGTCTAGAAATTCCTCAGGACAATATTTTACGCCTGGTTTTTTCTCTCGATTGCGCCATTCTTCCACCTTTTGTGGATTGATGCATTTTCCCTTGTTTCCAGTATCAAAAAAACTTTGACCATTTATCCATGCGATGCCCTTAAATACATTGTAAATCCACTCTAAATTATTTTTTTTGTTGGCGCAATAATACATTTGATAATAATCACTCCAATTAAATTCGTTGTTTCCTTTTAAAATAGATTCAATCGCAAAACTTTGATTGAATTTTAATCCAATCTGGCGCTTGTTATCAATTAATAAATGTTTCAAACTAATGTAATGTTTGAATTTACTATTTCCCTGTTTTATATGGTTGTTTGTATAGTTCATAATTTGCAAATAAAACTAAAAACAAAACCATAAATAGTAAAAAAGCGTAGATTTATACGTATAAATCTACGCTTTTTTTATTAATTTTACACCATGGAAAGAAATTGCCCAAATTGTAATGCTTTGATAATAGGCAGGATAGATAAAGTATTTTGTAATAAATATTGTAAATCTAATTTTCATTATGAAAAAAATAAGAATATGGAGGACACAACCTTCAAAAAAATAGATAATCAACTTCGACTCAACAGAAGACTTCTAAAAAATTTCAATCAAGCAGGTAAATCTACTATCCGAAAAGAAAAATTAATTGAGGCAGGTTTCAATCCTAAATTTTTTACCCATTATTGGAAAAATCAAAAAGGTCAAGTGTATTTTTTTTGCTATGATGTCGGTTTTTTGGAAATTTCTGAACAAGATAAAATCAAATATGTATTGGTTGATTATCAAGAAAACTATATGGGGGAAATTTAAAATTAAAAGTATTAACTCAATACTTAATTCTTAATTTATTATCACAGCTTCGCCCCTTCAGTCACAGAAC
>CAWUIK010000137.1:0-4168 GCA_963922585.1 uncultured Flavobacteriales bacterium
TTTAGGACCTATACCTAATATTTTTTTTATTGTAGAAATCATAATTACAAACTTTTATAGTAATTTACATCCATCCATCCACCACCATTGTGTACGTTGTTGAATCCGTTTTGTCTCAAAAACATCATGGCTTGTCCACTTCTGTTTCCTGAAGCACAACATAAAATTATTTCTCCATTCATTTTTTTGAAATCTTCAATTCTGTTAGGTACTTCAGTTAAAGGAATGTTTATAGAACCTACTACGTGTCCTCCTGCAAATTCTCCTGCAGATCTAACATCTACTATAGTGTTATTTTCGCTTTTTATCAATTCTTCCATTTTTTTTATTTTTTAGTTTTATATGATATTAATGATGCAAAATTACTCGGTTTGAATTTCTCTATTTGTAGCTATTGTAACATATCTGTATTATAAAGGCAGGGAATTTGTAAAACTTATTTGAAGAACTTCCGTAAACTGAACCTATGCAAATTTTGAAATTAATTTTTTTGGCGATAATAATGTTGTGTTTTCATTCGTTGAAATCGCAAATTGTTTTTGTGGATGCTCCTTATGATATGGGTGTAATTACCGCATCGGGAAGTGATTATTTGGATATTCCTGTGAAAAATATAGGGAAAGAAAAAGCCTATATTTTTCGTTCGGATGTTGACAAAAGATTTCAAATTCACTACAGTAGCAAAACCATTTATCCAGATAGTACAGTTTATATCAGAGTCTTGTTTTATCCGGACAAAAAAGGTGCTTTTCACGAAAAATTTGATATTCATTTTAGCAATTACGACAAACCACAAACGCTTCATTTTTTTGGTTTTGTGGATGAACTTCCTATGGCTCAAAATATTTCATGCCCGAGTTTTAGTCAGCAAAATGCGAATACCACTCCTGAGTTTGACTTTACCATCAAAGTGATTGATGCAGATACAAGAGAGTTGTTGCCCAAATCACAAATCAAAGTCATCCAGAATGGACTTTTGAGCGAAACACTCGACACTCAAAAAAAGGGTTATGTTACAAAAAAAAATCCATTGGGAAATTACTATTTTATCGCTGAAAATGAGAATTACCTCCCCAATGAATTAGGAACTTATGTGAATAGAAAAAATAACATTGTCATAATTCCTTTGAAAAAAAGAGAGATTATAATCGAAGAAGAAGAACTTATTTCAGCAACTGTTTCCGAAGAAATTTTGGAGGAAGAAGAGGAAATTGTTTACATTATACCTAATGAAGAAAAGGAAACTACAACTAAAATACTAGAAGAAATAAAAGAAGAAGAAACTCCATTAGAAGAAATTAAAGATGAGACCAAAATTAATAATGCCAATGATGCTGATTTTTCTTTGGCAGAATATAAACCTAATAATATTGTGTTTTTAGTTGATATTTCGTCTTCGATGAATCGAGAAGGAAAATTAGATTTATTGAAAGCCTCTATGATAGAATTAACCAAGATTTTGCGACCCGAAGATAAAATCACAATGGTTTCTTATGCTAGTAATGCTAACATTATTTTAGAAACGACCTCTGGTGCATATAAGGATTCGGTAATTAGTATCATTCAAAATTTAAAGGCACAAGGTATGACTGATGGCGCTAAAGGTCTTGAAAAAGCTTATGAACAAGCAGAACTAAACTATTTAATCGATGGTAATAATCAAGTTTTTATGGCAACAGATGGAGCATTAAATTTTGAAGACAATACAACGTATAGAATGGCAAAAAAGTTCAGTAAAAAAGGTGTAAACATAAGTATTATTGGGATAAAAAATAAAACATCACACATTCCCTTGATGATTGAATTGGCAATCAAAGGAAAAGGAGATTTTATTGATATTCAGACCTATGCTCAAGCACAAAACAACTTGGTAGAAATTGTAAAAAAACAATCTAAAAGGTTGCCATGATTTACATTTTTTAATGCAGCATCTTATTGTTTCATCTTATTGTTTTTCTTGATTCTAAATTTTCGTAACTAATGTTACCAAAGTTCAACTTTTTGGGGATTACCTTTGCGCTAATTTTTAAAACAAAAACATTTAACATGGAATGGATTTATCAACCTTGGCCCTGGTATGTGGCAGGACCAGTAATAGCACTTGTTATGGTTTTACTCTTATTTTTTGGAACTTCATTTGGAGTTTCATCGAATCTTCGAACCATGTGTACAATTGCAGGAGCAGGAAAAATAAATGATTTCTTCAAATTTGATTGGAAAACACAAGCATGGAATTTAGTGTTTATTCTAGGTGCTGTAATAGGTGGTTTTTTGAGTCACTATTTCCTAACAATAGATACTACTATAGATCTAAATCCCAAAACGGTAAGTCAATTAAGAGATTTAGGAATCGAAAATGCGGGTAGTACTTTTTTACCAGAAAAAATATTTGGAATCGAAGCTTTGTATTCCATTCAGGGATGGTTGATACTAATTTTTGGTGGTATTTTAGTAGGTTTTGGAACTAGATATGCAGGAGGTTGTACTTCAGGTCATGCTATTAGTGGGTTGAGTGATTTACAATTGCCTTCGTTGATTGCTGTGGTTGGTTTTTTTATTGGTGGTTTAGCAATGACGCATCTTATTTTACCATATATTATATAGTTTTCTGATTTGAAATTCATATCTCAAATATTAATCACTACTACATTCTTCTTTCTTGGAAGTCAGAATGCGTATAGTGTTATGTCTGAAGCCCAAAAAGATACTTCTGAATGTAAGAGATTAGTACAAATTTTCCCAAAATGGCATTTTTCTGGACAAGTTAGGAATTTCACAATGGCTACATTAAATCAAGGTTTGCTTCATGATTATTATGCCAATGCAGCAGGAGCAACCATTCATTATCAAACACATCCATTCAAAGGTTTTAGTGTTGGTATTAGTGGCTTGTTTGTATATAGAATTTTCTCAAACGACTTAACTGATACAGACCATATAGTAGGAAGAATGTCAAAATTCGAAAGACAATTGTTTGATTTAGAAAATACTTCCAATTATGACAACATGGACAGATTGGAAGCTTTTTATCTTAATTATGATTTCAAAATGTGGAATGTAGTTTTGGGGAAAATGCAAATGCAATCACCTATGGTACATCCTCATGACGGGAGAATGAAGCCAAAAGTATTTTCAGGAATTAGAATAAATCAAGAGACAAAGAAGTTGAAAACTACATTTTCCTGGTTTACAAAATCTTCACCAAGGTCTGTTACGCATTGGTATAGCATTCAAGATGCAATTGGTCTTTATGATAATGGTTTTTTGGAAAATGGAAGTGATGCAGATTATCACCATAAAATTCAATCTGCAGGTTTGGGGATTTTGGGGTTGGAATATGATGTTGCCAAAAATTTTAAACTTACGTTTTGGAATTACAACTTAGACAATATCAATAATACTTCTATCGGAAAAGTAGACTATACAAAAGATAGTTCATTCTTTGCAGGTATTATGTATCTATACCAAACGCCACTTGGAAATGGAGGGGCTAATCAAATCGAACACAGGTTTTATCAAATTAATGAAGAAACAAATGCTGTAAGCGCAAGAGTAGGATACCATTTTAATTTGTTTGATTTGGAAACAAGTTTTACTAAAGTTTTTGAAAGTGGTAAATATCTTTTTCCAAGGGAATTTGGGGTGGATCCTTTTTACACCTTTATACCAAGAAGTCAAATTGAAGGATATGGAGATGCTTTTAGCACAAGAATTTCATTAGTTCGAAAAAAAGGAAGGTTTTCATCACAAATGGATTGGCAAACTATGATGGTAAAGAAAGATTTGAAATTCAATAAGTATGATATACCATCATACCAACAATTTAATTTGGATATGACATACAAATTTGCCAATATGTTGGAAGGTTTAGAAGTAAAGTTTTTGTATATATATAGAGTTGCATTAGAAAAAGAAATATCAGATGAACAGGTATTCAATAATTTAAACTTTCATCAGTTTAATTTAATAGCAAATATTAATTTTTAGATATAATTAAGAAGTAAAATGAAATTTATAAAATTTTTGGTAGTTGGAATTCTTTTTGGAATTATCATGAGTAAGGCTGAAATTATTTCATGGTATAGAATCTATGAAATGTTTAGATTCGAATCCTTCCATATGTATGGAGTAATTGGTTCTGCAGTAATGTTAGGTTTGTTGTCCGTAC
>CAWUIK010000138.1:0-4168 GCA_963922585.1 uncultured Flavobacteriales bacterium
TGCACGCTCGGAATGATTATCATTGATTGGTGTACAAACTAAATTTAAATATTGACTTCCATGTTGAGCTTGATTATTGACATCAAAGGTACCGGGCATTAAATCAGGTGTACTATAGTTAGGCATTATACTACTATGGCATTTTTGCCAATTAGGAGGAAGCGTATCTTTATTAGGAGATCCTCCTTCAAAGGAACCATTTAATACCAAATTCTGTGAATAATAATTTGAAACAACTCCAGTTACAATTAAATTTATGATAAAAAAAAGATACCACATTTATTGAACGACTACTTTTTTTATTTTAATATCATTTTCTGTCTTTGCTTTAAACAAATAAATACCTTTAGACCAATGAGAAACATCAACCTCTAATTTCCCTTTGTTTTCAACTTCAAATTTGTTAATAATCATCCCTTGAAGATTAAATACCTCGATTTCTTCTATAGACTCATCTAATACAGAAATAAATAAATTTGAACTTGAAGGATTGGGATACACTTCAAAATGGTTTTCCTCTTCTAGTAGTAAATCTAATATATTTAGACTAGTATTTGCGGAATTGGAGTTATATTCAACTAATTGATTTGTATTAATATTTAAACTTTTACCATTACATGTTGGATTTTCTAAAAAAGTTTCTAAAGTACCATTATTTGAATCGAATCCAGGCATAAATTCAATAGACATACCTGCATAATAATCTGTATTTATTGAAGGGGCAATTGTAAAGTCTCCATTTTGTAATTCAGATGTTACATTTCTTCCAACTTCAATAGTCCTTTTAGCCTCATATCTTGTATCATAGGACACGATATCGTTTTGCAATTTCAAATGATATGGAGAAATTTCATTATTTGCCCAAATCCCTGATATAGGGTCTTCAGTAATACTTCCTATTACATGAGGATGATTTAACAAATTTACATAAACCTCGTCAAAAGGAGTTACAGCATCATCTAAGAAAACAAATGCACCATAATTATTAATATTTGAAATATGATTGTTAAAAAAATTATATCTCCAATCTGTTGTGTTTTTAAGGTCTAATGCACTTTTTGTAGGTATGAATGCATCTTTACTATAATTTGCATTGATGGGAGGAGTCAAAGTGGCTAAATTCGAATTGTAAAGTTCACTGTGAAATGTTTGTGTTCCAGCTGGAGCATTATCCATTGGGTCTGTATTATTTACAAATATATTACTTATGTTAAAGGGAATATATGGTGAAGGAGGGAAAGGAAATATCCAAGCAGAATAGGCAATATAACTCTGAGATATAGACTTAAGTGTGTGTTGAGGTAAAGCATTATATCTTAAATATAATCTAAAACTCCCTAAATAAGGAATTGGAGGTGTGTTGGTTAGCCATGTTAATAAATTCTCTCCATTTGATACACCTAACTGAAGGGATGCATTCGAACTACCATTTGCAATAGCAATTTTTTTACACTTAACAGGGTAACCTCCATAAGGAGGGTTGAGGCTTTCCATTAAACTATAAAAAGATGTATGATCTGGACTAGGATTAGCATTAGTTTGAATTGTCTGAGTAGCTGAATGATGATATAGAACAAGCTGTTTTGTAGCTGGTGCATCTAGTAATCCAGCTTTAGCATTAGTTAAATGCTCGAGCAAGGTAAATGACAATAAATTTCCTGCATTCAAAGCAGAATTTATATTGTGTTGCATACCAAGGCATACATTGGCTCCTTGTTGTGGTGCATCAAAAGATAAAAACAATCGACATTGATGTTCTAATCCTTGGTCTTCCATAAATGCCAGAGCAAACCGTCCTAAAACGCCACCCATACTAGGCCCAATTACAACCAATTCGTTATCCTCTACTTTGTTTTGATTTATCCAATTAATAGCATCTACCACTATCATTGAATTAGTAAAAAGATCTCCAGTGCCATTAGCAAAATTTAATATTATAATATCATATCCATGAGCTCTCAAACTATCTGCTAAAAAGTTATCATTGGCGACATAATAAAGATGGTTTTCGTTTACACTAGGGTCTCCATTATCTTTAGTATAACACTTCAACCATCTTGCATTAAAAGGATCAAAACCTTCAACAATTAACAACGGTTTTGTAATTCTATTATTTGAATTACATCCATACCAAATTCCTAGAAGATTCTTTTCTCTATCACTAGCATTAGATGGATTTAAAGTAAAGTTATCCGAAAAATCATCATAATCAGAGGCATTACATTGATCTCCCAGAGCCTTTTCAAAATAAGCATTTATTGAAAATTTTGCATTTTTATTTCCCACACTTATTTCAACAGGAAGAAATGGATTAAAATCTTGAAGAGTTACATCTTCTTGTTCCAACTTCCATTTTGATTTTCCTTGTTTTAATTCAATGGGTTTGCTGCTCCAATGATAATTATAATTGCTAAAAATGAATTCTGAATCAACCACCAAAGGCAAATCTGTTCTGAAATAAGGCATTACTACAAAACAACTTTTTCTTTTCAAAAGGATTGCCATTATTGGTTGTTTTTAGTCCTGGTTTTTGAGGTAAATGTACCAAACTTCCATTTTGTAATGCATTTTTATCGAATACATCATATTCAACATCCAATATTATAAGCGGAGCATAACCATTAGTTTTGTAATATTTAGTAATTCGAAATTTTAGCGTATCAGGTGGTGGTAAAAATGGCGTATGCTTAGTAGCCAGCCTTAGTTCGTGATATAATTGCCAAAAGTTATCTTCTGACATAGTGGAATCACTTTGCTTGCCTTCAAACCTATGAATTTGGCTATAGGGTACAACACCTCCATAAAACACATTACTATTCAATTTACTGAAATCTACTTCATTGAAGTAAACTTCTAAAAAATCATCAAAACTTTGGTTTTTGGTTGTATCTACCCAATCTATGGCTAAAGTTTCAACGTTCTGAGCTTGGATGTTAAGACCAAAGAAAACACAAAACATACATAGTAAAAAAACTCTTTTCATTTTTAATTCTTTTTATAAGTGTACTCAATTTTCTCTCCAGAAGAACCTGTGCCGTATATTATCAGTTTGTTTCTATTTATTTTTTTTATTTCAATTGTACCCCACTCATAAGTTAATGGTGTAAATGAATCGCCAACAAGAAAATTCACAAATATTTTACCATCACTTATGTAATATTTGGTTGTATAAAAGCCATTACCATAAGTATCACTATACAATTCAACCGAATCACCAGAAAACTCCATATAACTTCTAGGAGGACAAACTTCAATATCCAAAGGAAATGCCTTTTGACATTGACCTTCCCATCTCCCCACAATAAGATCCTCTATCTTTTCGTCTGATTTTTGGCAGGATAGAAACACAAAAACTAGCAACAATTTGTAGAACAGATATCTCATTTACTTTTGTTGTTTTATAAGTTCGACCTCCCTTTTTAATGCTGCATTTTCCTTACTTAACTCAAAAAGATAGAGATATAGATTTTCAATTTTTTCAATCATCATTGCATCCATTTCTTGCAACTCATATCCCTTTTTCTCTATCTCTTCTGCAGAGGGTATTCCTGGCAAATGGCAATTCTCATCAACGTAACTTTCTACCTCTTTCAAATCCATTAATTTGTAGTTATCATAAAACACGTAATCTCCCCAATCATTATAATGCTCTACTTTAACACCTACTGCAATTACCTTTCCATTTACAGCGAGTTTATAGCCAGAAGGGTAAGCACTAACATTGTATGCATTTATAGGGAATCCAATCGCAACATTACCACGAACATCCAACTTAGCAATTGGAGAACTATTAATATTTGTACCAATGCCAACATCACCATTAAATCGACCACTTCCTCTTACATCGATTGTTGAAACAGGGATGTCTGTACCAATACCTACTTTAGCAGGACAATCAACTCCTGTATATAAAAAACCTGTTTGTTGCCCTACGCCTCCTTCTGCTTTCCAGATAGGAACTGAGTATAGCACATTGTTATTTTCATCATCCCCTATTATTAAACATGAAGAAGATCCTGAATTATCGTTATCTCCTACTCCATAAATATCAGAAAGTAAGCCCCCTTTTTCCATTGTCTCCACTTTACCATTGGGTTTAATCATCAAAAACCTTTCTTCACTCAAAGTAGAATCTGACAAACTAAGTAATCTAAAGTTGCCCTCTGCA
>CAWUIK010000139.1:0-3915 GCA_963922585.1 uncultured Flavobacteriales bacterium
TGGAGGGTATGTTATTGCTGTAAACAACATTTTTGGTGCTGATTTCTATATCGACAAAGAAACATATGTCATTCAATTTGATAGATTTAAATCTTATCAAGTGGATTTTAAATTCTATGAAGGCAAAAGAAAAGTTAATTTTGGAGGAAAGAATTTCTTTGATTTCAACTCTCTAAATGACTTAAATGACAATGAAGACTCAGGAAACAATACAAATACAACTGCTCCTTCTGACAACAATAATGAGAATGTAAATGTAAACGTTGAAGACAAGTATATGCAAAATGCTGAACTTTTGAAACAACAAATTGATGCCATCAGTGCCGAAAATGAGAAATCTATTCAAACACCCGTAGATCCTGAAAAAGCAACTTACATGATTGAAATTGGTATTTTTGAAAAAGAAATCAATTCAGATGTTGCCAATTTGATTCTTACACTAAACTTTACTCCTACTCCAATAAAAATAGGTGAGATTACAATTTACGCAACTCAATCTGTAAAAACCCATAAGGAAGTAAAAGACCTGTTGCAAAGTATTTCTGACGCAGGATTTACAGAAGCCATCATTGTAGGAATGTACGAAGGAAAAGTAATCTCTGAAAAGAAAGCAAGAGAATATCGCAATGAATAGCGAATATTGGAAATACTTTTAAAAGTAAGTTTATATTATCCAAACCAATAATGATGGAACAACCCAACAATCCACTTCACGGAAAAAAACTTATTGATATTTTAGAGTTTTTGGTTGAACATTATGGTTGGGACGAACTGGGAAAAAGAATTGATATCAGATGTTTTAACCACGAACCATCAGTTAAATCTAGTTTGAAATTCCTAAGAAAAACTCCTTGGGCAAGACAAAAAGTGGAAGAATTGTATTTGCAATCGATATAACTTTGCTTTAAATTCTAAAATTTCCACCTCACTTACATCTCTTTTTTTACTTTTGTACTCAATAGGAATTTAATAATCTAGAATGATACCAACCCTTTTACTCAAAGAATTAGTAAAGATTCATGCACCATCTGGAAATGAAAGTGGCATGACTAAATTTTTACTAGAATATATAACTCAAAACCAGTCAAAATGGAAAGTACAACCCGAAATTTTTCATGGCGATGAATTTCAAGATTGTATTGTTTTGAAATTTGGAAAACCTACCACAGCAGTTTTTGCACATATCGACAGCATTGGTTTTACTTTAAAATATGGCAAAGAATTGATAAAAATCGGTGGGCCAAGAATAGAAGATGGTTACAAACTTTGCGGAAGTGATTCCAAAGGTTATTTCGAAACAGAATTGGTAGTACTCGAAAACGAACACGGTGACAGAAAACTCGAATATCTTTTGGATAGAAATATAGAACGAGGTACTGACTTGACATTTATACCCAACTGGCGTGAAGATGAAGACTACATTCAATGTTGCTATATGGACAATCGCTTGGGTGTACTCAACGCACTTCAACTTGCCGAAACTCTCGAAAATGGAGTAATTTGTTTTTCAACTTACGAAGAGCACGGAGGTGGTTCTGTTGGTTTTTTAGCCAAATTCATATATGAAAATTGGAAAGTCAAACAATCCTTAATTTCTGACATCACATGGGTAACAGAAGGCGTAGTACATGGAAAAGGTGTTGCTATAAGTATGCGTGACAGCGGCATTCCAAGGAGAAGTTATATCAAAAAAATTGTGGATTTGGCAAAGAAAAGTAAGATTCCTTTCCAATTAGAAGTAGAAAGCGCTGGAGGAAGTGACGGTAATCAACTTCAAAAATCTCCCTACCCTTTCGATTGGGTATTTATTGGTGCTCCAGAAGACCATGTGCATACTCCAGACGAAAAAGTTCACAAAAAAGACATTCAAGCCATGTTGGATATGTATCAGTTTTTGATGAGGGAACTATAGATTAAGTTGAAAAATAAGTTATTGAATAAGAGTAACTTTATTGAATTTGTAACCCAAGCTGCTTCAACTCTTTTTCTAAGGTTTTGATTTTCTCATTAAATACTGATGCTTCTAAAGTATTTTCTTGCATAACTTTGTGTTTTCTCATTTTGTTATATTGCGCTACTAATTGCACCATATTTTGAGTTGATTTTGAAAAAAAAGTTTCTTGAAACCTTTCCCAAATATAACTAATTGCCAACTCATTAGGATGCAAAAAATCATCTTTATAAAAGCGATAATCTCTCAGTTCGTCTAATAAAATTTCGTACGAAGGAAAATAACTCACATTGTTTAATTCCAACAACTCATGAATTGCTTGATGCAAAACTCCTTTTGAAACATTATTCTCTCTTACGCCATCTTTCCAATGTCTAACAGGACTAACCGTAAAAACCCATTGAACATATGGATAACGAGCCATAATTTCTCGCCAAGTATTTACAATAACTTCGACACTTGACAATTTTTTCGTGAAAATTTGTTGCGGCATTTTATGACAATTGGCAACCATACTTTTCAAACCCTGATTCTCATATCCCCATGCACTTCCGAATGTTACAAAAGCGTAATTTGTGTGTTTAAAAACTTCTTGAGTTTCCTTTTTTATTGAAATCAGTTTGTTTTTGAGATTTTGCTCCTCCATATCGTTGATACTACTGTGTGTAAACCAACTAGAAAAAACTGTATCTTTTTTTAGAATTTCTTGTTCTTGAAAAGGCTCAAAAACATTTGCTAATGCAATTGGATTAAAAATAATCCCTTGAGGATTTTGAAACAAATCAAATCGATGTTCTTTCAATTGATTGCCAATATGTTCAGAAAAACATGAACCTAAAAAAACAATTTTATCTTGATGAGAAATCTCAAAACTGGCTTTGGGAATTTTTATAATTTTTCTAAAATTCATAGGACTGTTTTATTTTTAAAAATAAAAGAAACCAAAGCAATCAAACCAAATGTAATCAAAGCATTAATTATAATCAATTCATGCCCAATTACGTAATCTCCAAATATTCCGGGCACTTTTTTATCTTCCATAAAAAACCCTCCTTTGCTAAAACCAGAAATTAAAGTAGTAATTACCACCGAAACAAAACAAATAAAAGGTGTTGAAACATCCCACAATTTCCTTTTCGTAAGTATTCCAAAGAAAAATATTCCTATCAAAGGACCATATGTAAATCCTGCAAAGAACATGATTGAATTCAAAGCATTGTCATTGGTAAACTCTTTTAAAATCAAAATTACCAAAATCATAATCACCGACATAATGATGTGTATTTTCTGTCTGAATGGCTTTTGCGCTTCTTTAGGCTTGGATTCGATATCAAATATATCGTGACTCACTGATGTAGTTAGCGAAGTCAAAGCACCATCGGCACTAGAATACGCTGCTGCAATCAAACCAACCAAAAACAAAACCCCAACTAGAAGCCCTGTTTCACTGGAAAGGGCAATGGTCGCAAACAAATCATCACCACTGATCTCTGGAGTTATTCCTTTGTTTTCAGCATACATATACAAAAGTGCTCCCAAACTTAAAAACAAAAGATTGACAAAAATTAAAATTGCTGCCAAACTTATCATATTTTTCTGAGCGTCTTTTAACGTTTTACAAGTCAAGTTTTTCTGCATCATATCTTGATCTAAACCTGTCATTCCTATGGTAATGAAAATTCCTCCCAAAAAGAATTTCCAAAAATAATTTGACGCATTGGTATCCTCAAAAAAGAAAGTTTTTGAATATTGGCTTTCAGATATTACATTGACAATTCCTGATTCAAAAAGATTCAATTCTTTTCCCACTACATAGAATGTCACCAAAACTGCACCAATCATAAATGTTGTTTGAAGCGTATCGGTATAAATAATCGTTTTAATTCCTCCTTTATTAGTATATAACCAAATCAACGCAATAGAAAATACCACAGTAACACTAAATGGAATTCCCCAAGCATCAA
>CAWUIK010000140.1:0-3863 GCA_963922585.1 uncultured Flavobacteriales bacterium
GAATTGTTTAATGTTACACTTATTTTATCGGCTCCTTCAATAACATGATTGTTTGTAGCTATAAAGCCATCTTCACTTATTATCACTCCAGACCCACTGGATTCTTGTTGAAATGATTTATTACCTCTACCATAAAAAAGTTGATATACTGGGTCTGCAGCAATATAAGTAGTTCCAATAGTTTTGATGTGTACAACGCCATTCAAACTGTTTTCTGCTGCAATAGTAAAATCCGTTTGTGTTGTTAAACTATTTTCTAATCTAGGAATGTAGTTAATGTTTTGAAATTCAGTGTTTTTAATTCCTTTGTCTTCAACTTCTTGAACTATTATTTTAGATTCTTTATTATTAAATATTTGAAATAATCCTAAACTTAATCCAGCACTCAAAAGGCTCGCTACAATAATTGATGTTTGTGTTTTCATAACTTTAAGAGTTTTAATTTATTACTACTTTTAATAATTTTATTAATTTTGTTTCATTAAATGCAAATTTAAATGTCATAACGTTTAAAAACAATGATGTTACAAGGGTTTTAAGTTAAAATTTGTTAATCAATATGGACATAACTTTTTATAAATATCAAGGAGCAGGAAATGATTTTATTATAATTGATAATAGAAAAAAAACGTTTCCTTCTATTGCAAGGGAAAACCTAATTAAAAGATTGTGTCACAGAAAATTTGGAATTGGAAGCGATGGTTTAATGCTGCTAGAAAATGATGAATTTCATGACTTTTACATGGAATTTTACAATCCAGATGGAACTCAAAGTTTTTGCGGCAATGGAAGTAGATGTATTGTTATGTTTGCTTCTCATTTAGCAATTCCTATTAAAACCAGCACGTTTAGAAGTATACATGGTGTTACTCATTTCGAATTACTCAATAGTCAAAATGTAAAAATTCAAATGATTGATGTTGATAATGTTGAGATAATGAATGAAAATTATATCATCAATACAGGTTCTCCGCATTATATGAGTTTTGTTGAAGATGTAAATAATTTTGATTTACTACCATTTGCCAAAAACATTAGATACAATAAAGAGTATTCTACCCACGGAATAAACATAAATATTGTCTCTGAAACTTCAAATGGAATAGCAATTAGAACATATGAAAGAGGTGTAGAAGATGAAACTTGGGCCTGTGGAACTGGAGCTACAGCCTGCGCTATAGCTTTTGCTCATAAATCAAAACAAAATAATATCAAAAGTATTGACGTAATTACCAAAGGAGGTAAGCTAAATGTTGAATTTGATTATTCAGATAAAAATAAATATCACAACATCTTTCTTTCTGGACCTGCTGTGTTTGTTTTTAAAGGTGAAATAAATGTCTAGTATTGTTATCGAAAATATAAATTCTTTTCATGAATTTGAAAACAATAAGACATACTTACTGCTCATAAAAGTAAATCAAATACCACCTCATATAGCAGTTATTCAAAATGGAGGCTATTATTCATATTCAACTCATGGCGTCAAAATTCATTCTGATGTTTCTGCATTTTTATCTTTAATAAACAAAAAGCAAACTCCAACATTAATATTTGAATTAAATTCTGAAATTTCAAATAAAAAAATATCTGGTTATTACCAGAATCTTAACAACTTGATTGAAAACCAATCATGTTTGATTCCAGTAAAAAAATGGCTAATTGATTTTAATAGTATTTTTTTACAATCTGAATTTATATTCAATATTATCCCTTTATTACAGAAGTTAAATTTAATTTCGAATACTTATTGTATTCACGCAAAACATCTAATTTCAGAAAACAATAGTTTCATTCTATCTAAATATAATCAAGAAGATATCAATAAAGCAATAAATAATACTAAACAATTATGTTAGAAACTTCAAGAATATTGCTGAGAGCTGTCGAGCCAGAAGATGTCGACTATTTGTTCCGAAATGAAAACAATCCTGAAATATGGGAATTAAGTAATACCATAACACCCTTTTCTAAAAACACGCTTTTAGATTATGCCAAATCTATTCATGATATTTTTGCTCAAAAGCAATTCAGATTCATGATTCATTTAAAAACCGAAAATAAAGTAATTGGCATGGTTGATTTATTTGATTTTGACTTTATAAATAGTAGAGTAGGTTTAGGGATTATTATTACTGATCTTAATGAAAGAAACAAAGGCTTTGCCGAAGAGTCCATTAATCTTGTAATAAATTATTCTAAAAAAACACTTTTTTTAAACCAATTGCATTGCAGTATTTTTTCAAATAATATTAGTAGTATTAAACTTTTTTCTAAATTAGGTTTTCAATACATAGGTACAAGAAAAAAATGGCATAAAAAAAGTATAGAAGAATGGTATGATGAAAACTTGTATCAATTAATTCTGTAACAAATGTTACTCCTAATTAAATATTCAATTTTTAAATTTGCGACATAAATATAAATGAATGTTAAAAGGAACCAAATTATATAGCATCTTCAATGGTAAATGTCCTAGATGTCATAAGGGTGATTTTTATGATGGCCTTTTCTTTAAAGCAAACCCTCTCAAGGAATGTTCACATTGTAAACTCAAATATGAAAAAGAGCCAGGGTTCTTTCAGGGTTCTTATTACGTAACATACGCTCTTGGAGTTGCTACAATAGTTACTGTTTGGGCAGCAATGTATGTGCTCTTTCCTAAAGCAAATTTTGATCATTACTTATGGGGCGTACTTGGCACCTTGATTGTCCTAACACCCATAATATATCCACTGTCTAAAATTATTTGGGCTAATTTCTTTACTTCCTATGAATCAGAATACAACAAAGACTAATAACTCAAAAGTCAATAATCAAAAAGATGAGAAGTTTTCCATCATGATGATTTTTAATCCAGTATTATGGCTAATGCTATCTCTAACATTGGGATTAGCTCCTTTGTTTCCAGAACCCCACATTGTTGGGAAAATAAGATGGATTTGGGGAGGTGCTGTAGGTATGAAAACGATAGATTGGCTTGATTTTCTGATGCATGGAACTCCGTTCTTAATGTTATTTATTACACTTATTATTATTGTCAATAAAAAATTTAAAGAGAGAAAAGAACTTTCTGAAAATAAATAACACGTATAATTGCTTTTAATGTGCCAAATTATATAAATTTGACACATGGATAAATCTAAAAATATAATCGTTACTGGTGCTTCATCAGGCATAGGTTTCGAAATAACTAAATTACTAGCAAGTTTAAATCATCAAGTTTTTGCTATTTCAAGAAATGTAAATCCCATAAATGATTTTGCAGCATCTAATAACATTAGCAATATAACATCTATTCCTTTTGATTTAGAAGCAGACGATTTTAGCTGTATTAAATCTTATTTTGATGAAGTTAAAATACATCATTTGATCAATAATGCAGGCTTGCTAATCAATAAGCCTTTTGAAGAATTATCATTTAATGATTTCAAAAGGCAATACGATGTAAATGTTTTTTCAGTTTTTAAATTGATTAAGGTTCTAAATATTAATTTCATAAATAACCAAACCTCTATTTGTAACATAACTAGTATGGGAGGAATAAATGGAACATCTAAATTCCCTGGTCTCTTAGGTTATAGTTCAAGTAAAGGAGCATTGTCAATATTTACTGAATGCTTAGCAGAAGAGTTTAAAGAAAGAGGTATAAATGTAAATGGACTTGCGCTTGGTGCTGTTCAAACAGAAATGCTGGAAAAAGCTTTTCCAGGATATAAAGCAACTGTTTCACCAAAAGAAATGGCAGATTATATTGTGAACTTTGTACTTAATGATTCGAAATTGTTTAATGGCAAGATTTTACCTATTTCCTCCAGCACCCCCTAACAATCATATATTATGTTGGTTATGGCATTTTGGAT
>CAWUIK010000141.1:0-3739 GCA_963922585.1 uncultured Flavobacteriales bacterium
TCTTCTTCCAGTATTTTTATAGGCATTCATGTGTTGATTATTTAAAGCACAAATACACATATAAATATATGAATATCAAATATTTAATTTATAGAAGTCCCCATTAGAAATATGTTTTTTATCATTCTGAATTTATAAAATATTTTAAAATATATATGCTAATCAAAAAATTAAATTCTCTATAGCATTGAAATTTATAAACCCTTTCTTTCTAATTCAATTTATAAGTTGCTCCTGGAATGGAAACTTTACCATTAGGTCCTTTAACTTTCACATTGTTGATAGAAATATAAGCTCCTTTTTTTTGTTCTTTTAGTGCTTTTTTCATTTCTTCTGTCATAGCTGCTGAACTGGATGATAATGTTTTTGGAGTGCCTCCCACTGAAACTATTAAATCAAAACTTACTATTGAATAAGAAATATCTAAAGTGGATTCAATTTTAGTTGCAATTCCTAATAAAGAATTCGCTTGGGATTGAGCCATTGTAGTTTTATCTGGTCCATTTCCACCTACTAAAATAGTTGGTAACGGCAATGGCATAACTCTAAAAAGTTCTTTTGTTAAGGATACATTATTTCCATTTTCATCTTCGGCAGATACAGATATTTCGGGTTTTGAAGTAATACTCGAAACGTTTACCATATAGAAATCACCTTCTTTACTAACTGTGCAGTTTTTACATCCAACCTTTACTTTATCAGGAGGAAAACCTCCAGCTGCAATTTTAATTCTATTTTTCCATCCAACATACAAAACATTGTTGTCATATGAAGAAATTACAGCATTAGGTGCACCTACAGCAAAATCAAATTTCCATGGTTTCCATTCTACTCCATTTTTTGTTTGTACAGCAATATCTCCAACAATTAAATGATTTCCAATATTTCCAGAAAGTTTTAAGGTATTCAAATCTGAGGATATCATATTATCTTGATTTCTAAGAGTATCGTCTATCCAATATCGAATTTGATTATTACTAGTAGAATCATAAGCCGCTATCATTATAGACAAATCTAAACTATCTCCTTTATTTATATAACGAGTACCTGAAAAAGCAAGTGATTCAATTTTATTAAACTTCATTAAAGGAACTTCATTATTTTCGTTCAAACTGTTCAATACTATTTTTTCCGCTTGCAAAACTCTACTTTTGAGTGATGTAAAGATTGCAGATGCTGCCGCCATTGGAGCATGATCAAATTGTCCTGCTTGCCAAGGATACATTTCTCCGTGATTTTCAACCATTTTAGGCATTGTAAGCAATCTATAAATATCTCGAATAGGTTGTTTATGTTTATCAGAAACAGTTTCTAACGCTTTTTCAAGATCAACCAAATAAGCTGTATCTGTTTGGTTTTCCTTAGAAATTTTTGGAGGAACAAAACTATAAGTTTTTTGATTGGGTTCATCTTGATAATTTGCAATCATTATGCAAATAGAATCTCGATAATTTTCAATTCTAGAGATAAGTTCAATTCCTCTTTCGTTTATTACTTTATGATTATCTCCTACAAATAACCTTGTTGGAATGTCGTAATCATCTTTACGATCATATTCGTGAACGACTAAATCTTTAATTGCTAAAAAACCGTCTCCTGCATCGTATATCCAATCACCTTTTTGGCCTTCATTAAGCATTTCTCCAGCACTTGAAATATAGAAATTTGCTGTTCTTCTAGATAAATCATGAATAGCGATTGCTTTCTCGTAAGATTCTTTTAATTTAATTTTATCTTGAGCATTTACTTCAGGATGATTTAATTTGTTGTTAATTTGAAATATCTGATTTTGATTTGAATATACCATATCCAAGTTTTGGTCCTCCATGTTGTTGGATAATGTGATAAATGCATTGATTACTTCTTTTGAAACATTCATTGCCAATAATGCCATTAATACTAAATACATTAAACCAATCAGTTTTTGTCTCGGAGTTTCTTTTGCGCCTGCCATAATTGTAAGTTTTAATTCCATAATGAAAAAATATCATTATAAAATGGTTAATAATTGGGTTTATTTGAATTAATACAACTCAACTATTTAAATAAAACTTCGAGCGCTGAAGTAAAATAGATAAAACAAAAAATATTATTTGTTTATCCTTTAAATCTGTATAATGATTAACTTAAAAAAAGGTACAAAAAAAGCCTAACTCTTAAGAGTCAGGCTTTTGAATATATTAGATAAATATGATTATGATTATAGATTCCATAGGTCATGTTCCATTCTGAACATTTCACCTTTTATTTTTTCAGATTCTAATAAAGCTTCAACACCTCTATGAGTAGGATTAACTTTTCTATCAAAAATGTTACTTTCTTTATAGATGTAACTACTGAAATCTCTCTTCCAGAACAAATCATCAAAACTCATACGTTGCGCATCATTGTGAGGATTGTAAACAAAGAAATTTTGAAATACATATCTACACTCTGGAAAATATAACCAAAATAATTCAGAGGTAAACTGTTGACCTTCACATTCAGATTGAAAAACTGGAGCGATTCCTATAATCCTAACATCCATTACAGAACGTTGCTTATCAAAAAACCAATCCTCTTTTATTTTGAACCCAATTACTTCTCTTGATAAATATTCAGAAATAGTATCAATCATAATAGGATTACCATACTGATCTTCTTCTGGAAGGAAAGTTAAAGGATCAATTTTAGCTATTTGAGTTTTACAACCAAAACACTCGGTTATAATTCTAGACTTTAAATCAGCATCAGTTTCCATCACTCCATTAATATTCTCTTTCTTATATGGATATCTAAATTGGTCATCAATATCTTGACCAAACCCTATACCATAAACTGTTATACTTCCCTCATCAAATATACCATGTCTAATAACATCCATTAAAGACATTCTATCTGAAATCGGTTCAAGAGGATAATAAAGCGTATGATTTTGTTTCTCTCTGAGATCTATATACCTCCACACTCTTTTAGACCACATCACATCAGCTTCTCTAAGATGAGTGTACTGAATTGCTCTTTTGGTTGGGATATGTTCTTGAACATATACTCCATCCAAAACGCCAGATCCTGCACTCACCCCTGTAGATGGCAACTGTGCTGTAGCATTAAAAAATAATAAAAGTAAAGTGGTGGTTTCTAAAAATCTCTTTATCATATTTTTTAATTTTAATTTAACTGAAATGATGCTCCTGGTATTGAAACTTTACCATTAGGTCCACTTACCTTTACATTTGTAAAAGATATAATTGAGCCTTTAGATTGAGCACTTAAAGCTTTTTTCATATCGGCTGACATTGCTGCTGAACCTGATGACATTCTTTTAGGAGCTCCACCAACTGTAACCATCAAATCAAAACTTGCTACTGAATATTTAATATCCAATGGTGCATCTAATTTTAATGCGATACCAGCTAATGATTTACCTTGAGCAACAGGCATAGTAGTTTTATCAGGACCATTCCCACCAACCAAAACGTATGGTAAAGGTAAAGGCATTACTCTAAAAACTTGTTTTTCAAGTTGAGTTGATTTTCCATTTTCATCAGTAGCAGAAACTGTTATTTCAGGTTTTACTTTTACAGAAGATACTTTTGCAATATAAAAGTCTCCTTCTTTTGTAATGGTACAACCAGTTCCAGATACCTTTACTTGATCTGGTGGGAAACCTCCAGCAGCAACTTTAATTCTATTTGCCCATCCAACATAAAGTACGTTCATGTCATAAGCAGAAACTGCTGCATTTGGTGCACCTACA
>CAWUIK010000142.1:0-3591 GCA_963922585.1 uncultured Flavobacteriales bacterium
TGGTTGTATTAATGCTGATACAGTTGAAATTACAGTCAATGATCTTCCTGTCGTTTCTGCAGGTCTCAATGATACAATTTGTTTGGGTGATGTTTCTCAACTTCAAGCATCTGGAGCGGTAAGTTATGTATGGTCACCTGCGGATAGTTTGTCGGATGTGAATATTGACAATCCTATAGCGGATCCTTCTGTAACAATTGATTATATCGTAATTGGAACGGATGCTAACCTTTGTGTCAATTCAGATACAGTAAGAGTAGTGGTAAATACTTTGCCTATCTTAGATGCGGGGATAAATGACACAATATGTATTGGAGATACCATTCAACTTTTAGCAACTGGGGCAGTTGATTATGTTTGGTCACCAACACTAGATTTAAGTGATTTAACGATTGCCAATCCTGATGCTTTTAATACTGCAACCACTACTTTTTATGTTACAGGTACGGATGCAAATGATTGTTCCAATTTGGATTCTGTAGAAGTATTTGTAAACTTGCTTCCTGTGGTTTCAGCAGGTAATGATGTATCTATTTGTTTGAATGATGATACACAATTACAAGCAACTGGTGCTGATTCTTATGTTTGGTCGCCAGCTATAGGCTTGTCAGATGCAACGATCGATAATCCAATTGCTAGTCCAGCTGTGACTACAGAATATGTGGTAGTGGGAACAGATGTCAATAACTGTTCTAATTCGGATACAGTTGAAGTTACAATTTTTAATTTACCTATATTAAATGCTGGTATCAACGACACGATTTGTGTGGGTGATGTTTCTCAATTGCAGGCATCTGGAGCAGTGAGCTATGTATGGTCACCTGCAGATAGTTTATCCGATGTGAATATTGACAATCCTATTGCTGATCCTTCTGCTACGACTGATTATATTGTTACGGGAACGGATGGAAATTTATGTGTGAATACAGATACAGTAAGAATCGTTGTGAATGCTTTACCCTTGGTTGATGCAGGAAACAATGAAGTAATTTGTATAGGTGACACGATTCCTCTTTTGGCAACAGGTGCAGTTGATTATGTTTGGTCACCAACACTAGATTTAAGTGATTTGACCATAGCCAATCCTGATGCTTTTAATACTGCAACCACAACTTTTTATGTTACAGGTACAGACGCCAATGGTTGTGTAAATGTGGATTCTATAGAAGTGACAGTAAACCTGCTTCCTGTGGTCTCTGCCGGAAATGATGTGCAAATCTGTATTGGTGACAGTGCTCAATTACAAGCCTCTGGCGCTGATGACTATGTTTGGTCGCCTACTCTAGGATTGTCTAATGCTAACATTTCAAATCCTATGGCGAGTCCTGGTGATACAACAAGTTATGTGGTAATTGGAACGGATAACAACAATTGTATAAATTCTGATACGGTTATCGTAATCGTAAATCCTCTGCCTACAGTGGATGCGGGTAATGATGTAGATATTTGTATTGGTGGAAGTGCTAATTTAAATGTAATAGGCGCACAAAATTACACTTGGTCACCTGCTATTTCTTTAGATAATAATGTTATTGCCAATCCAATTGCTTCGCCTGATAGTACTACGCTATATTTAGTTGTTGGGATTGATTCAAATAGTTGTGTGAATAGCGATTCTGTTGTGGTGAATGTTTTCAGAATTCAAACTTCTCCTGATACGGCTGTTTGTCCTGGTGAGACGGTGCAACTTGAAGTTTTTGGTTCGGATGGGAATAATTACAATTGGACGCCTTTTACTGGACTTTCTGATGCTACCATTGCTAATCCTTTGGCGACTCCAAGTGCTACAACTACCTATTTTGTAACGGTTTCGAATATTGCTGGTTGTGTAGATCAAGATAGTGTGATAGTGAGCATTTTTAGCGAACCTACTGCTTCTTTTGATTATGAAATTATTCCTGCTTGTGAAGGCGTTTTTGTGGAATTTACCAACACAAGTATTGATGGAATTTCTTTCTTATGGGATTTTAATGATGGCACAACAGATACAGAAGAAAACACCAGTCATACTTTCCCATATGGAAATAGTTTTTCTACAACGCTCACAGTGACTAATGCAGAGGGTTGTCCTACAACTGCAACAACAACTGATAATGCACTAACTTTTGATGATTATTACCAAGTATATATTCCTAATGTATTTACTCCTAATGGTGATAATCAAAATGATTATTTCAAAATCGAAGTGCCAGGTAGAATTTACGAATGTGTGGATTTTCAAATTTTTAACCGGTGGGGGCAATTGATGTTTAAAAGCACTGGCAATAATTTACTGTGGGACGGAAGAACTTCAGTTGGTGAAGAATGTACTAATGGTACTTACATGTATATATTGGATATTAACGGAAAGAAATATTCTGGAAGTTTAACTTTGTTTAGATAGATTAAAATATCAAAAGGTCATTAAAAATACTATTACTTTCAATATTTTGTTTGAACTATTATTCAAACCAATCTCAAAATCTTTTTGAATATGCTGATTCTTTAAACAAAAAAAGAAGGAACTTAATTTGGGCATCTGAAATCGTTGGAGCATCCGCATCTTTGATTATGCTCAATGAAGTTTGGTATAAAAATTATTCGAGAACTTCACTACATTCATTCAATGATAATTCTGAATGGATGTATATGGACAAAGCAGGTCATGCTATGACAAGTTATTATGTTGGCTTGGCAGGATTAGAATCGATGAAATGGAGCGGTATGAAATCCAAAAATGCAGCTTTAATTGGAGGTTCTTTGGGATTGGTCTATCTTACAGGTGTTGAGATTTTGGACGGAACCTCTGCTGCTTGGGGGTTTAGTTGGGGTGATATGGCTGCAAATACAGGAGGATTTGTATTGGTTGCAGGACAAGAGTTATTGTGGCAAAAACAAAAAATAAAACTTAAATTTAGTGCTCATTTGACTGATTTTGCTACCTACAGACCTAATGTATTAGGAAATTCCTTTTTGGAAAGAATGTTAAAGGACTATAATGGACAAACCTATTGGATGAGTGCCAATCTCAAGTCTTTGTTTTTCCAAAAAAATGAGCAATTTCCATCTTGGCTGAACTTAGCAATAGGATACAGTGCAGAAGGCATGCTTTCTGGAAGAGAAGATTCTGATTTTTGTTTACAAAACCCCGATTTGTGTGGACAATTCAATCGTTTTGGGCAGTCTTTCTTGTCTATAGATGTAGATTTAACTCAAATCCAATGGAAGCGAAAAGTTTTTAAAACTATCTTTGGTTCTTTCGGATGGATAAAATTCCCAGCACCAACATTAGAGTTGAGCAAAGGTAAAATTAAAGGACATTGGATTTACTTCTAAAATATGCTACATCTCAAAATAGATTAATTAAAATAATCTTATTTGTAAAATCATTTTTGTATTAAATAAACTTTAATAACTAAGATGAGATTTAATAATTCATCTTTTTATAAATATTTTTTTTTATATTTGAACGACTTCAAATACCCCAATATGAAAATAAGTCTTACTACATACATTGCTCAAACCTCAGAAATTCTAGAGAGAGAGAGCAAACCTTCGTTAAAACTACGGTTTACAAAAGAAAGGAGCAAACCTTCGTTAAAACTACGGTTT
>CAWUIK010000143.1:0-3245 GCA_963922585.1 uncultured Flavobacteriales bacterium
ATTAGTTATTTGGTTAATTTGTTATTTCCCTTACTTAAAAAAACATTGTCACATCGACTGAAATGGAGATGTCTAGTGACAGAATTTGTATTGATGATTTGTATTTCTAATTTGATAGTTTACTTAATTTAAATATTGTTCCAACACTTATTTTCAACATAATTGTATTGAAGACTTACAAAAGTAAAAGTAGGAGTCACAATATTTCAAAGTATTTTTGATTGTGAAAATAACCTTTGTATCAGTATTATGACTTTAACGGCACTTTCAATTTTAGATTATTCCATCATAGGAGGTTTTTTCCTTTTGTCAATTTTCATTGGTGTTTATGTTAGCAAATCTTCATCAAGCAGTTCGGATGATTTTTTCCTTTCTGGAAGAAAAATGCCGTGGTGGTTGTTGGGAGTTTCTATGGTTGCCACCACTTTTGCAGCTGATACACCAGGATTGGTGACAGAATTGGTTAGAGATGAAGGTGTTTCGGGTAATTGGGCTTGGTGGTACATGTTGCTCACAGGAACACTTACTGTATTTTTTTATGCGAGACTTTGGCGAAAATCCGGGGTTACAACCGATTTAGAGTTTTATGAATTGCGTTATAGCGGCAAGTCAGCTGCCTTTTTGAGAGGATTTAGAGCTGTATATTTAGGTTTTTTCTTCAATGTAGTTACTATGGCGGCTGTGTGTTTAGCAGGCGCAAAAATTGCGGCAATCATGTTTGGGATGGATCAGTTAACATTTTTGTTGATTGCTGGCGGAGTTACAGTGATATATTCTATGTTGGGCGGTTTGAAAGGTGTTTTGATATCTGATTTTTTTCAATTCATAATGGCAATGATTGGTTCTGTTTGGGCCACTTACTACATTGTTAATATGCCAGAAATTGGTGGTTTAGATAATTTAATAGCTTCGATAGCTTCGATAGACCCTAAGATATTATCCATTTTTCCAGATACACAAGATTCAGAAAAAATGATGATTTTGATTATCATTCCTTTTGCGGTTCAGTGGTGGAGTACATGGTATCCAGGAGCAGAACCTGGAGGAGGTGGTTACATTGCGCAAAGAATGCTAGCCGCTAAAGATGAGAAAAATGCAACTTATGCAACTTTGTTTTTCAATTTTGCTCATTACGCACTTCGCCCTTGGCCATGGATTTTGATAGCATTAGCATCATTAATTATCTTTCCGGATTTAGAATCTATCAAGGCAGTTTTTTCTAATGTCGACCCCAACCTGATTAAGGGTGATGCTGCATATTCTGCAATGCTTACGATGTTGCCTGCAGGTTTGATTGGAATTGTATTGGCCTCATTGATTGCAGCATTTATGAGTACTATTAGCACGCAACTAAATTGGGGAGCATCATACATGGTAAATGATGTTTTTAAGCGATTTATAAAAAATGATGCTTCCGAAAAAGAAATGGTAAGTGTGGGAAGGTGGAGTACCGTTCTATTAATGATATGCGGAGGGGCTTTTTCTTTTGTTTTGCAAAGCGCTACTGAATTTTTAGGTATTATGTTACAAATCGGAGCAGGAACAGGACTTTTGTTCATACTTAGATGGTTTTGGAAACGCATCAATCCTTATAGTGAAATCACTGCTATGGGAGTGTCATTTCTGTTGGCAATAATATTTTTAGTTTACAATCAGCAAAATCCAGAAGCACCGTTGTCAAAAACATTTCAAATGCTTTTTGGAATAACATTTACAACAATATGTTGGGTGCTAGTTTCATTGTTGACAAGCCCTACTAAAAAAGAAGTTATTGATCAATTTGAATCAACAGTTTTTAGTGTAGAAATAAAAGACACATTATCAGATAGAAATCTAGCGGATGATGCTAAGATTTCAAACGTAAAGATTTCTAAATTTCACAATTTCGAGTACAAGATTTTGGGCTTTTTTCTTTCTACTATTGGAATATATAGCGCATTGTTTGCAACAGGTTATTTTCTCTATTCAGAAGTTAAGTTGGCTTGGATATTCACAAGCGTTTTTGCGATATGTATTGCAGTTCTTCTTGCTTTTAGAAAGAAAATGTTTTGAAAAAAATACCGCTGACAATTTCCTAAAAAACGAGCAAAACAAATATTGATTTACTCTTATCCTTCCGTTTTAGGTATTTCAGGTGTTTTATATTTCCAAACATTAGCATTTGGGTCCCATTCATAAAAGTTTTGGACAGATTGAAAAGCACTTAAAACAGCCTTTTGTCTATTTTCGGGAGTGTCTTTTGCTTGCATCATTTTTGAAGGATCATTGGCAGACATAGCCACAGTGCTACCAGCAGTAGAAACAGCACTACTTGCCACACTTCCTCCAACACCTCCAATTAAATTTCGTAAAACTGTTCCTATGGAACTGATAGCAATACTTATTGCACCTTGTTTTACCATATTTTTCTTCATGCTCTTCATCATCTCATCTTGATCAGCCAGCATCATCCCTACAGTTTCTATAGGTTCATCTTGTCCTAGTGCCTTGAATTTTACTTTCATTTGACTTCCTTCAAGTGTCTCACTCACAATGATCGGTTTAATATGTTCGTATTTTATTTCCATAATAATAGTTTTTAATAGTTTGAGTTAAAGTTTTAATTAAGTCATCTAAAATATTATTTTTTTTATTCAATTTTTAATTTATTTGGTGTTTGTTTCATACTGAATGGTTGACTTATTATTTTGAAGGGTAAACGTATGTTTTTTATATTTCAAAATACTTGTGTAATTTTACAATGAAAAATATTTTGGTTTAATGTCTCAATGGAATAGTTATATAAAAGGTTTTAAAGCGTATTTGCAGTTAGAAAGAGCTTTAGCTGATAATTCTGTTGAAAGTTATTTGCAAGATGTTTACAAATTATCACAATATTTCGAAAGTATTCACCCTTCTTCAATTCAATTACCTGAAATTGAATTAAATGATTTACAACAGTTTATTATTTGGCTCCATGAATTAGGTCTTTCAGCTGGCTCTCAGGCGAGAATTATATCTGGTATCAAAGCTTTTTTCTCTTATTTGATACAAGAAGAAATTCTTAAAACAAATCCTTCTGAATTATTAGAAACGCCTAAATTGGCTAAAAAACTTCCAGATACTCTATCTGTAGCAGAAATTGAAAGTTTATTAGAAGCCATTGATAGAAGTACTCCAGAAGGTGAAAGAAATGTTGCTATTCTGGAAGTTTTATACGGAAGTGGTTTGCGTGTAAGTGAATTGGTAAATCTCACGTTGCAAGA
>CAWUIK010000144.1:0-3236 GCA_963922585.1 uncultured Flavobacteriales bacterium
TAACTAACTAACTAACTAACTAACTAACTAACTAACTAACTAACTAACTAACTAGATATCCCCTAGCCTTTTGTTCATCTTTTTTAATTTGATTCTTTAAATCTTCAAGATTTTCAAATTTTTGTTCATCACGGATTCTGTCAATAAAATAAAGTGTGATGTTTTTTCCATATAAATCAATTGAAGTGTCAAGTAAATGAACTTCAATGGTAACTTCTGAATTCGAACTTACTGTAGGTTTATTTCCAACATTTAATATCCCATTGAAAAGTTGATTTTCAAAACTCACATTAACAATATAAACCCCATTTTTTGGAATAATTTTATGCTTGTCTTCTATAGAAATATTTGCCGTTGGATATCCAATTGAACTTCCTATTTGATTTCCTTTCACTACCTTTCCAGACAACATAAACTGATATCCAAGAAATTCGTTAGTACTTTTGATATCTCCATCCAAAATAGACTTCCTAACTTTGGTAGAACTCACCGTGATCTCATCAATATCTTGAGCGGAAATTTCCTCTACTTTAAATTCGTAAATGGGAGCCAACTCTTGCAAAAGTTTTAAATTACCTTGTCTATTTCTTCCAAAATGATGGTCGTAACCAATTACAATTGTATCTATACCTATTTGATTCACCAAGATATCTCTTACGTACTCAACTGGAGACATTCTTGAAAATTCTTTTTCAAAAGGTATGTTAATGACATGTTTTAATCCATATCGTGATAATAATTCCAACTTCTCATCTACAGTATTAATAAGCTTTAAAGTGTCATCATCAGGAAACAAAACTATTCTGGGATGAGGATGAAAAGTAAGTAATACACTTTCTCCACCCAACTTTTCTGCTAATTCATTTATCCTTTTAATAATACTTTGATGACCAATATGTACTCCATCAAATGTGCCTACGGTAAGTATTGGTTTTTGTATTCCAGAAATTAGACTAATATCTTTATGAACTTTCAATTCAGAACCTTTTTTAATTAAAAAACAAAGGTAAAACTTTATTTGATTTACAAGTATATGTTATAAAAGGAATAATTACGGTCTTTTGTGTGAATGTTTCCATCTTTTGTGTGTCCAAAGCCAATATTGAGGTAAGTTTACAATATCATTTTCTAACAATCTAACATGAGCTTCCGTAATTTCAGAATGTTCGGTTTCTAGAGGTTTATCAGTAATTAATTGATGAACTACTTCAAAATGTCCTCTTTTTACTTTATGTATAGTTGAAAAGAAAACTGGACAATCAAAATCTTTGGCAAATTTTTCGGGACCAAAAAACACAGGTGTATCTTGATTCAAAAAAGTAGTCCAATGACATCTTTCAACATTTGAGGGACTCTGATCTGCTCCAAAAATCATGGCTTTGGGTCTTCCAAAATCTGTTGCAAAAGTATCTTTGGTTGCTTTCATTGGAGTGAGTTTAAGCCCATATTTTTCTCTAGAAAGCCTCATTTTTTCGTCAAAAAACTTATTGCTCAATGGTTTGTAAATTCCAATAGGTAAATAATCAAAACTCAAACCTATTCCCACTGCAAGATATTCCCAATTATTGTAGTGTCCTCCAACCATTACGACATCTTTTCCTTTGTCAAAATAAGGTTTTAATACTTCATTATTCTTAAAAACCATCCTTTCTTTGATATCTTTTTCGGAAATGGTAAAACCTTTGATACTTTCTAAAATCAAATCACAAAAATGTTTATAAAACTCATCCATAATAAATTTTTGTTCTTTGAGAGTCTTGCTAGGAAAAGACTTCTGAATGTTGGTAAACACTACTTTCTTTCTATATCCAATCAATTTGTACAAAACTAAATATACAAAATCACTCAAGCCATAAAGCATAAAGAATGGCATTCTAGAAATGGGCAGAATGATGAGGTAATATACAATTTTATTTCCCATTATAATTTCTTACATCTAAAGTTATTTCGCGCTCTTCATAGCAAGTTTCCTCACAATTAGTGAAAGATTTTTCTCTCAATACTTTTCCGTCCAAAGCAATGGTGTATTGATTGCCCACTTTATAATAAGCTTCTACGGAATAACGCTTATCATTTTCCAACCAAAAAAGAATTTCATTTTGATATACGGTATCATACCAAATTAAATTGTTGTCTTCTACATATCCTTCGAAAAGTGCAACAGGAACACCTGGTCCAAAATCGTTGTATGAAACTTGTATTTTTACATATCCACTATCCAGCGGATATGGATTGCAATATATTGAATAATCGCAATCATCATTACCATATTTAGTGCAAGACACACATAAATATGTAAAAGTTAAGAAACTAAATATCAATATAAATATAGACTTCATCTAAACTAAACATTTATCCTAAAACTTTGGTAGAAAATGAAAATGGTAACAAATCTTCTACCTTCTCAAAAACAATCATAGTTTCGTTTTTACCCTTAATAATTACCTCCATAGGTTCATTTTGAATGCGCTCGTATTCACTCATTACCTGACGACAAGAACCACAAGGTGAAATCACTTCTAACAACTCCCCTTTTGAAGATTTTGCCATTATAGCAATTTTCTTTACCACGGCATCTGGGTGATGCGCTTTTGCAAAATACAAAGCCACACGCTCTGCACACAACGAACTTGGAAAAGCAATGTTTTCTTGATTATTTCCAGTGATGATTTCTCCACTTTCTAACAATAAAGCCGCTCCTACATGAAAACCAGAATAAACAGCATAAGCAGTATTTAAAATTTCCTCTGCTTTTGACACAAGTTCTTGTTGTATTTCAGACAATTCAGACTTGTTGTTGTATTGTAAAAAATTAATTTCTAACGATTTTTTCTCCATTTACCATTTATTACTAAAAAATCAAAGTTAATAAAAGAATTGAACGCTCTAACTAATCACTATCATAAATTGTAAATTTGCTTATTAATTTAATGTTAAAATATCATTTTTGGAGCAAATCACCGAAATATTATCACATTACCAACCCATTTCACTCGAAGAAATGGATGCTGTGAAATTGTTGAACAGAATTGATTCTAAATACGTGATGTCTAAGGCAACTTTTGAAAGATTGTTACCCCAATTAACTCAACATTATCAAGCTTTGGAAGTAGATGGAAAACGCTCTGCAAATTACAACTCTCTTTACTTCGATTCTAAGGATTTCAAATTCTATTTAGACCACCACAATGGTAGAGTGAATCGCCATAAAGTAAGAATTAGAAAATACGTAGATA
>CAWUIK010000145.1:0-2864 GCA_963922585.1 uncultured Flavobacteriales bacterium
GTAGAAAATACAGGAAGTTATTTTTGGGAAGTTCCCAATATTAGTACCACAAATGCTAAAATAAATGTTTTGCTTCAGGGCACTAATATTCAAGACTCTAGCGATGCTGTTTATACCATTAATCCTATAGATTTGGTTTTGGTAAACCCCAATGGCGGAGAAATTCTTGTAGGTGGTTCAGATTTCGAAATCAATTGGATACAAACAGGCATTTTTTCTGGAGTGGACGTCTTTTTGTCTATGGACAATGGGGCGACTTTTAATGCTATTGCCACCAATGTATTGGATACTTTTTATGTGTGGAATACTCCCAATGTTGACACCACAGCGTGTTTGATTCGTATCACTTATCAAGATTTAGTTTCAGACACCAGCGCAAGTGTTTTTGAAATCGAATTTCAAGAAGATACTTCTAATAGTGTTTTAGAAAACAGTCATTTGTTTTCGGTTTATCCCAATCCAACTTCTGGAATTTTAAATATAGAATTAGAAAATTTGAATTTAAAGTCCGTTTATATTTACAATATTTCTGGAGCACAAGTTACCTATTTTGAAAATCAAAAGGTCATTGATTTAACTCATCTTGAGTCTGGAATATATCTCCTTAAAGGTGAATCTGAACACATTACATTTACTAAACAAATTGCTATCCTTAGATAAATCCGCAATCATTTCTTTTTAAATAACTTCTAAAAAAACAATTCTATTCAAGAAATTAACGTTAATTGCTTGAACGCACTGAAGGATTTATCGTTAATTCCTTCATTATGTAAATATTATTTAGAATATCTGTTTGAATATCTTTAAATGTCTCCTAACTTTGCTTTGAACTTACATTAAGACAATCAACTCATGTTTACAGGCATCATAGAAACCTTAGCAAAAGTCAAGAAAATTGAAAAAGAAGGTACCAATTTTCATTTTACTTTTGAATCTAATATCACCAATGAATTAAAAATCGACCAAAGTGTTGCACACAATGGCGTTTGTCTTACAGTTGTGGCTATAGAAGGAAATGAATATACTGTCACAGCAATAGACGAAACAATCAAGCGCACCAATATGTCTGATTTGATTGTTGGAAGTGAAGTAAATCTAGAAAGGTGTACTCAAATTGGCGCAAGATTGGACGGGCATATTGTTCAGGGACACGTGGATCAAATTGCTACTTGCACACAAATTGATTTTAAAGATGGTAGTTGGGACTTCTATTTTGAATATGAGCCTTCATCCAATATTACTGTAGAAAAAGGTTCTATTACCATCAATGGTGTGAGTCTTACGGTAGTAAATTCTGGAAGAAATACATTCAGTGTAAGTATCATTCCTTATACCCATGAAAACACAGGGTTCAAAAACTTTGAAGTTGGCACTAAAGTAAACCTAGAATTTGACATTGTAGGTAAATACGTAGCAAAATTGTTTGAGTTGAAGAGTTTGTAATTGTTTTACAATTATTGCTTGACGAATTTTTTAATTCCTACTCCATTTAAAGAAATAAAATAAGTGCCTACTGCCCAATCTTGTATGTTGAGCACTGTTGAATGATCAATTGCATCTTCTTGAAAAACAATATGCCCCAAAATATCTGTTATAGTTATTTTTGTATTTGTTTTTCTTGTAACTATATTAAGAACATCATCAACAGGGTTTGGAAAAATATTAAAATCTACATTCTCTTCTTCAATGCTTAATGATGAATTTGAAATAAGTTCTACCGAGGTATTTGACTCACAGCCATTAGAATCATAAACTACAATGTCATAAATGCCAGGTGTTAAATCATTTAGGTCAGACGCTTCATTACTATTTAAATACACAGTATATGGAGCAGTTCCATTTTCAAATCCTAAAGTTATTTCTCCATCATCACAAGTTCCACAAGAGGGTTGTTGAGTGGTGGTAATTATTTCGAAAGGTAAAGGATTTATGTCAATATTTATCCCGTTAGATGAACAATAATTATTGTTTACATTGGTAAGTTTGTAAAAATCTCCCGTAAGATTATCTATGGTGTAAGGTATGCTATCAAAAGTATGCTGACTGACAAAGTTATTGTCACCATCATATAGTTCAAATAAATAAGGTGGAACTCCAGCGTTGGTTATGGTAATTGCTCCATCATTTGTGTTTTCACAACTAGGAATGGTGAACTCTACAGAAATTTTTGGATAGATATGGAGTACAAATCTGGGAGAAGTTTGGTTGGCTAACAACGTAAAGTTTTCTTGAAAGGTTGAATCTAAAACATAATTTATATTATTGTTTAAGTCTTCCAAAATCAAACAATTATATGCTGTGTATTCAAAATGATTTACAGAAAGTATATAGTCTTGTTGTTGATTTACTTTTGCCACAATAGGAATATGTAATTCTTCGCTAAAATTAACTGCATTTATAGCAACATTTTCATTAGATGTAATCATATACATACTAGGAGCATTATTCAAAGGACTAAATAATTTTAAACCATCGTAATCGTCCAAATCTTGAGTATAATTATCCCCAAAAGTTACAGCTATTTCATCTGTAAATGAGTTGAAATTGTTTGAAAGTTTTAATGAAAAGAACTGATTGTCATTATTGTTCTTCACAAATGATTTATCTACATCTACTTTGTTTCTTTCTTGAATCAAAAGAGAAGGGTTATTGTTATTAGCGTGCACCCAAAATCCTTGAGAACTTGCGATTAAATTGGAAACATCATTTGTGCCTATACCGGCTCCACCAACGTACATTCCGTAATTTCCTGCTTCTCCAGACCAAATCCAAATTGCATCATCTATATTAACTTTCGAAGCTGCTGGAATATTATCCCAATCTATAGTGCAAGGATATGGGTTTCCTATTAAGTTCCATCCTTT
>CAWUIK010000146.1:0-2841 GCA_963922585.1 uncultured Flavobacteriales bacterium
ATATCAGTTTCCAAGTTTCAGTTTAATTTGAATACGTACCATATAATGAGTAATACTTTATATTTTCAACTAACCAAAATACATTCTTTCTTTCAATTGTATAAAATTTTTGTCGTATAAATTAATTTATTTATCATACAAATCTTGTGTATTCAAAGAAAGAATTTAAATTTGCAAAAAAAAGCAAAAACTAAAATTTGATAAAAAATCAATTTATATTATTATTTCTCTTAAACATTTTTACTTCAGTTGTTTTTGCTCAAGTAGATACTTTGTTTTGGTTTGCTGCGCCCAATGTTTCAACTTCTTTAGGAGATAATCCTATATATTTAAGATTCTTAACTCATGATACTCCGTCTACGGTGACTGTTTCACAACCTGCAAATGGAGGGTTTACCCCCATTGTCATATCAATTCCACCCAATGAAGTGGATAGTATTGATTTATCATCTTTTATAACAGGTATAGAAAGTCCTGCCGCAAATGTTGCTTCAAATAATGGGTTGAAAATTACTTCAACAAGTGCTATTAATGCTTATTACGAAGTAAGAGCTAACGGAAATAAAGAAGTTTTTTCATTAAAAGGAACAAAAGGCATTGGTGAGAATTTTTATACTCCTTTTCAAAAATCTTGGAACTCAGGAACCACGACTCCCGCTTCTTTTTCTTCTATTGAAATAGTCGCTACAGAAGATAATACTACTGTTTTGATTACACCTAGAGCAAATGTAGTGGGTGGTTCAGTTAATACAACTTATTCTTTAACATTAAATGAAGGACAAACATACAGTGCAAGAGATACTGATGGATTGGCTTCAACTAGTCTATCTGGGTCTATCGTTGCCTCCAATAAACCAGTTGCCGTAACAGTTCATGAAGGAGGAATTTCTAATAATGGTTGCTTGAGTACATTGGGAGATCAAATTACAACAACATCATTTGCTGGAAATAGATTTGTTATTAGAAAATCAACAGTTACTGACGAGAAAGTTTATATTCTTGCTACTCAAAATGCTACTAATATTACCATTACTAATTCAAGTGTATCAAGCACATTAATTAATTGGAGTGAAACTTACGAATACACACTTACAGAAGATGTAAATTATATTTCTACATCAAAACCAGTATATGTCATTCATGTTTCTGGAAATGGTTGTAGTATGGCAATGGCTCAAGTGCCTAACTTATTTTGTGCAGGAACATACAATTCATATTTTTCAAGATCTTCAAGTGATTCTCTAGGAGTAATTCTTTATACAAGAACAGGTTTTGAATCTATGTTTGATTTGAATGGAAATACAACAATAATTGATGCTTCAGATTTTCAAACTGTTCCAGGTACTAATGGAGATTTTCAGGTTGGAGTTTTTTACTTCAATACCGCTGATGTTCCAGTAAATTCATATAATATTATTACTAATTCAGGGGATGTTTTTGGAATGGGTATAATATCGGGATCAAGCGGCAATGGAAGTAGTTATGCTTATCATTCGGAGTTTAACTCTTTTCCATTTGTTGATGCAGGATTTGATGACACAATTTGTGCCAATGCTGATTTACCCTTAAGTGGTTTTGTTGGAGGAGGTTCCGTAACCGGAACTTGGAGTGGAACAGGTTTTGGAAGTTTTCAGAACCCTATTTCTGATTTGAATAATGTATATATTCCAAGTCCTTTGGATACAATAATTAGTCCTGTAAAATTAATCTTAACATCAACTGGTCCTTGTCCAGTTAAAAGAGATACTATTGTTTTAGAAGTTACACCAGCACCTATTGTAAATGCAAATGCAAATCAAACAGTTTGTGCCAATAACGCAAATGTAAATTTGAACGGTAATATTTCTGGAGGAGCATCTAAAGGAAAATGGTCAACTCTCGGTTCTGGTGTTTTCTTACCCAATGACAGCACATTAAATGCTGTTTATGTACCTTCACCTGCAGATACGACTGCAGGAATAATAAGTTTAGTACTTACTTCGACAGATGCAGGAGAATGTGATAATGAGTCAGATACAATGACAGTTACAATTACTTTTGCCCCAATTGTAGATTCAGGTGCTGATACGATTTCCGTTTGTAAAAACAACAATGTGGTAAGTTTGAGTGGGAACGTATCCGGTTCTTCATCTACAGGAAGATGGGTAACCTCCGGAAATGGAATTTTCACTCCAAACAATCTGGATTTAAATGCTACTTACCAACCTAGTATTCAAGATATCAATGCCAATCAAATTTATATATTTTTAGAGAGTACAAATAATGGAAATTGTTCCAAAGCCATTGATAGTGTTTTGATTCAATTCACAGATGCTCCAGTTGTTGAAGCAGGTGCTAATATCACAGCTTGTACGAATGTCTCTTATGTGGATTTATCAGGTTTGGTATCAGGACCTACTTCAACAGGAATTTGGAGTGGGGGGTTAGGGATCTACGATGTTTCGAATATAGATTTGAATGCACAATATACACCTTCTGCAACTGAAATTTCAAATGGAAGTTTAGTACTTACATTGACTTCAACCAATAATTTAGGTTGTAATGCAGTGAATGATAATGTTCAAATTAGTTTTGTAGCACCACCTTTAGCTAATTTCAATGCAAATAATGTTTGCTTGGAAGAAACTACAAATTTTGTAGATTTTTCTCTTCCTGGTTTTGGAACTATCAGTACTTGGGAATGGGATTTTGACAATGGTGCTTCCTCTTCGAGCCAAAATAACAATAATGTTGACTATTCAACTGCAGGCATTTATAATGTTTCTCTAGTTGTGACAACAAATTTAGGATGTTCAGATACTATCGTAAAACCTGTTCAGGTTTATGAATTACCAAATGCAG
>CAWUIK010000147.1:0-2694 GCA_963922585.1 uncultured Flavobacteriales bacterium
TTTCTTCATAATATGATCATCTATTAGATTATTCCACTCTTTTGGTATATTTTATTCCACCAATTTTAGATTTTCAACCACCACCACCACCACCGGTTGATGAAAAACCTGTGGTAGAAGAGATCTTTGATGTTGTGGAAGAAGCTCCAGAACCAATGGGAGGTATGCAAGCATTATATGATTATCTTGGAAAAGAGGTGAAGTATCCTCAAATGGCAATGGACAACAACATTCAAGGTAAAGTTTATGTGCAGTTTGTTGTTGAAAAAGATGGCTCAATCAATGATGTAAATGTCGTAAAAGGTGTGCACAATACATTGGATAAAGAAGCGACTAGAGTAGTTAAAGCTATGCCTAAATGGAAACCCGGAAAACAAAGAGGTAAAGCGGTTCGTGTTCGATATACTATTCCAATCAATTTTACAATTAATTAGATAAATAAATTTTCATGTTATATTTAAAACGGTTTAAATCTCTAGATTTAAACCGTTTTTTTATTTTCTATGGAAATAATTTGTGGTTTTATATTCTACAAAAGGTAACTTTGTACAAAAATTAAAAATATTTTATTATGAAAAATTTACGTTACATTTTAATAGGAATTTCTGCAATTCTAGGAGTATCAAGTTGTGGAAATGAACAAACGACTCCTACTAGTAATGAGGTGCAGACAAAATCTTCTGAGAATACTACTGTTTCTTTAACTTATTCTATTCTTCCAGAAACAGCAGAGTTAAACTGGACTGGTTTCAAACTTGCAGAAAAAGTTGGGGTTAATGGATCTTTCAAAACTTTTTCATTATCAGGATTTAATCAAGAAGCTAACAGTATTGTGGAATTGATGACCGGTACAGAAGTTCAGATAGAAGTAGGCTCAACCAAAACTGGCGATGAAGCCAGAGATGGTAAAATTATAAATTCTTTTTTCGGATCAATGAATACTCCTGAGACTATTTCAGCAAAAATCATTGAACTAAAAGGAGAAGAAAGTGGTAAGGCTTCTGTAAGTATAACTATGAATGGAGAAACATTAGAAAAGCAGTTAGATTGGTCTTATACTAAAAATAATTTCACTTTTATGATTAAAGGAAATATTAACGTACCAGATTGGAAAGCTCAAAATGCTTTAGATGAATTGAATAAAGTATGTGAAGAAAAACATAAAGGTGATGGTGATGTCGCTATTACTTGGCCTGACGCTGATGTTTCTGCTTTTGTTTTGATTGAAGAGACACCCAAAAAGGAATTGTAATAAACTTTTTGGCACGCCATTTGTTTTAGTAATATCAAACGATTAAACTTAAATAAAATGGAAGCAATACAAATACAATACAGAACACTTAAAGATTTAGCAATTTCTTTAATGAAGACAGGTAATTTGAAAGAGTATTTCAAAACCATCACCCAAGTTAATGAATTACAAATTCAATTGCTTGAGTATAAATTAAAATCAAATTAAGAACTTTCATAGTTAGTAGGTTAAAATAAAGGTTGCAAAGCGGTGTAGAAAAACGATTCTACATCGCTTTGTTTTTTAAACTAATTTCTTTTATGAAAATATTAATAACAATTTTTAGAATTATCCATTATAATCCCCCAAAGCAATCATCAATTTTTCTAATTTTTTTCCAATTTGTGCTGTTGTGCAGTTGTGATTATTTACGATAATTGAAAATGCCAATTCTTTCTCACTTGCACTTTTTACATATCCAGCATAACTTTTTACTCTGGTCATAGTGCCACTTTTAGCTCTAAGATTATTGTATATTTTAGTTCCTTTTCCCAGATGAGAAAGCGTTCCTGTTTTTCCGCAATTGGGCAATGAAGAATAGAAAGAATCAAAGTATTTGCTTGAATTTTTCATATATGTAAGAATTTCAACGAGCTGTTTCGATGAAATGGCATTGGCTCTACTTAGTCCACTACCGTCATTCATAACAAAACCTCTCATGTCAATTCCTTTTTTTGTCCATAAGTCGTTAATTGCTGAAGTACCTGAGTAAACAGAACCATTTTTGTATTGCGATACACCCACATGATTCAATAAATGTTCAGCAAACAAATTGTTTGAGACTAAATTTGTCCAGTATACAATAGTACTTAAACTTGGAGAACTTGTTTTGAGAAAGGTTTCACGTTTTGATTTTGAAAGTTGTTGTGAAATTTGGAGTACTCTTGTGGTAGTTGCTTTTTTTCTTACGATGATTCCTTTTTGCCATAATTTGGCTTCAAAATCAAAAGCAGCAACATAAGCAGGGTCGTGCATTGCGCCTTTTACTTCAAAATCCTCTGCTCCTTTGGGAATTCTACCTTTAATGACTCTATAATTATCATAAGGACCACCATAAATATAGGCTTCGTCACTTTTGGTATCGCCAGCTTTCACTCTGTTATCAATGATTAAACCAGGAACGTATGGCTCGAAACATTCTATATAAGTGCTGTCGTTATTATTAGGTCCAGCATTAAAGAAAAAGCTAATTGAATTATCATAAATAGATAGCCCAGAAACACCTGCTCCATAATAGTTTCCCATGTCACCCCAACCCCAAGTTGAAGGCACAAATTCGTCCGACAAATAACTGTCATCACCAATAATACTACCATTGATTTCGTGTATTCCTAAATTAGCAATTGCTTGTACCCACTCCTGCATAAAATCTTCTCCCTTTTTATTGAAAAACCTGCTTCCCA
>CAWUIK010000148.1:0-2669 GCA_963922585.1 uncultured Flavobacteriales bacterium
GCGTCTGCCTTATGGCTGAAACTTTGCCTATCGGCAGTTCGAATGCTTAGTTGTTGGCAAATCGTTTTCAATAATTAAAACATCAACTTAAAGTTTTTTAATGATAAGTGCTGCTATTTTATTTGCCATCTCTTTGTTTTTACTTTGGTCACTGGACATTTTCACATATACATGAATCATATAACCTTGTGATAAAAATGTAAGTTGAGACATTTTCCCTCCCCAAATAGCCATGTCTCCAATGCCATTTTGAGTTTGCCCATCTTTATATACTTTAATAGAAGTATTATATTTTTTTTCATCAGCATTTTTCACCAAAACAATTGTCACTTCAGTAGGGTAGTCAATACTTACTTCATTATTTCCTATCTTTTTTGTTTCTGAGAATTTCACTGTTTCCCATTTATAAAAACAAGTAGGATATGTGCGTACAACATCTTTAACCTCAGCAGGCGTATTTTCAGGTATGGAAAATAGGTTTTTGATATCTGTTTCACTAATTAGATCACAAGGAGATATTTCCATTTCATTTGCGGATGAAACTTCAATTTTAGAGTTCTCTGGGTCATCAGATAGGTTAGTATTGTTATTTCCACAAGCTATAAGGATAGGAAGCATAGTAATAATAAGTATTGAGTTTTTCATATGTTCTAGTTTAAGTTATGTTTGCCAACATTCGTATAAAGTACACTTGTGTACTTTATCTCATTTATATGTATCACAAATTTAGTAAATCTTATGGTTTTTTTACTTTGTTTCAGATTTTTTTGTCAAAATTGTAAAAAAAGCCAAAAAAGCAGTTATATTTTCTTTGAGAAGAAAAATATAAAAACAAAAGTTAATTTTAATTCAAGATAAAGATTAGACAATGTTAATGTACTCAATCAATCTTTAACACACCTAACTGCATAACCATTCATTTCGTTTTGCCACTCAAAAGTCGCTTTATCATCAACGCGTATCACAAAACATTCAATTAAATCATAATGTTTGGGTTTAGGGAGGGTACGCGACCACCAAACTGCAAGACTTCCCATCCATCTAAAACATTCTTTGGGTTTAAACATTAGGTCAATTTCTCTTATACCTGATGGCAAAGCATTAAAACCAGTAGCATTGGTCCCGTTTCCGTCTTTGGTCCACAAAGAGTCGCTTTTGAGTTTTTTTCCTTCTTTACCATTCACACTAAGAAAACTATGCAACACATGCCATTCATCTCCAGATGGTATATGCCAACCTTCTGGGGCCAATTCTCTAGGATCTGCTACAGCACTCCAATTGTATAACTTTCCAAAATAAGCATTAGTGCTGTCATTGTTGTAATAGCACCATGCTGGTTGGTTTTTGGAATTGTAAAATCGCCATTCTTTAATCGTTTTGGCTTCGGGAATAGTATCTCCGTTTCTAAATGTCGAAACATTAAGATTTTGGGTCATCCATATTTGATTACCTATTCTTACTTGGTCTTGAGCATTTATGTCAAATGAATTGGCAAAAAATAGGAAATTAAAAGTTAAAATTGATGCGAGGTATTTAATTCTTTTCATAGATTCAAAATAAGCATTTACAACAGTAAAATTATTTAAAGATTATATTAAATGGAACAAAATAAATGTGAAAAAATCATAAACAAAAACAGTATTGAAATTGTTAAGAATCAAAATGTAAAATCTTAAAAAAGATGTTTGGATTATTCAAAAAGAAAAGTGAGTCAGAAATATTGAACGAGAAGTATCAAAAACTTTTGAAAGAGGCATTCGACTTGTCTAAAGTAAATAGGACTGCCAGTGACCAAAAGTACGGTGAAGCAGATAAAGTGCTTAAAGAAATAGAAAAATTGGAAGGAAAAAACAAGTAATGTTTATTTCTTTTTCCTAAAAACGTAGTGATTGAGAATCAAAAAACTTCCTGTAATAGAGTAGGTGTCTTCTAAAACCCATCCATTATCTTTCATCTCATTGATATAATTTACAACTTGGTTGTATCCCAAGAATCCTTTGTTCAAAATCTCGTGTTCCTTGTTTTCGCCTGTATAAAGGGCAATTCTTGATAGTCCTTCATTATCTCTTCCCTCTAAAGTTCTGAATTCATCTTCCATATTTAGCCTAACTTCCAAAATGGCATAATCATTTTTGGATGAGGCTTTCGAAATGGATTCAATTTTGTTTTGTCCTAAAATCAATTGTACATTTCCTAAAAGAATAAAAAATAAAGTGGTCAGTGTAAATTTAATTGTCGTCATCTTCTGTTTCTTCTATTATTTCTATTTGGTCTTCATTGGTAACATTCATAGTGGCGATTCCATCTTTTAGTTGAGGTATTCCAGTAATGCATACTTTTTTGTTGTATAATTCTTCCTCGATTTTATAACTAAAATTGGATCTAGCATCTTTCCAAATGGTCACTGAAAAAATTTGATTGGGAAATTTTTTGTCTAAATTTAAAAATGTAGCCCCAGATTTTTCGCTGTATTTTGTTGAAACTACTGTTCCACATACACAACTTTTACTACCTGTATTGTATTTTGCTTGAACGGTGTTTATTTTTCCTTTGGGGAGTGTTGTGGGATTAATGGGTTCTACTTCTCCTTCTGCACTTCCCGTCTTAAAGGGTTCCACATTGGTATTGGATTCAACCGACTTTTCAATATCTTCGGGTAAATTGGGTAA
>CAWUIK010000149.1:0-2291 GCA_963922585.1 uncultured Flavobacteriales bacterium
AAAAGTGGGATAGGAAAAGAATTTATAAAGAGCAAATGGGCCAGTAGCTCAGCTGCCTGTCTACCGACAGGTAGAGATAGAGCAACAAGTTGATTGAAATATGTATTTTGTTTATGTTCTGAAAAGTGTTGATAATTGGAGGTTTTACGTTGGTATGACTGCTAATGTTCAAAATAGAATTGGAGAACACAATAAGGGGTATACAAAATCAACAAAAGGCTACCGTCCTTGGGAACTATTCTTTTTTGAAGAATACGAAACAAGAGATTTAGCAAGGCAAAGAGAAAAATATCTCAAAAGTGGGATAGGAAAAGAATTTATAAAGAGCAAATGGGCCAGTAGCTCAGCTGGATAGAGCACCTCCCTTCTAAGGAGGCGGTCAAAGGTTCGAATCCTTTCTGGCTCACGAATAAAAACAAAACGCTATCAAGTTTACTTGGTGGCGTTTTTTTTGTTTAAAAAGACTCTTTTTTCCAAAACCAAAATCCTCTTTAAAATACCACATTTTAATATTTTTTCCTAGTTGGAAATGCCTGATTCACTTTCATTATCTTCTAAAAAATGTTAATACCTAAGGAATTCGTTGCTAATTTCAACAATATAGCATAATTTAGCATCCCTTGATTTGAAAAGTTGAGCAAAACAAAGTATAAATATAATCCTCAAACGCTAAGTTATGAAGAGGTAGAGTTGACATGGAAAGATCACTTAAAGAAACTTTCATATCATCTTATTTCGGCAATTGTAGTGTCAGTTTTGCTCTTGTTTTTTTCTTACAATATCATCAAAGAAAGAGGTAAAAAAGAAGCTTTGTTGAACAACGAACAAACTGAATTGAAACTCAAAGAATTTGATGCCGAACTGAACAATATGCTTATCGTTCTGAATGAAATGCAATTTAGAGACGACAACATCTATAGAACTATTTTCGGAGCAGACCCATTTCCAGATTATAAAAGAGAACTTGGCGCTATAGACAACAAAAAATATTCTGCTATGATGGACCTTGCTCATGGAGAACTTGTTGCAAATATTTCTAAAAAACTTAGCCTTTTGGAAAAAAGAATCACAGCACAGTCTATAAGTTACGATTCAGTGGTGAAAATGGCAAAAAGTAAAGAAGTTCTTCTTCAATCTGTGCCTTCCATACAACCTGTTTCTAACGATGACTTAACAAGAATTGCATCAGGATATGGATACAGAATGCATCCGATTTATAAAATTATGAAAATGCACACAGGAATTGACTTTACAGCAGATATTGGAACACCCATTTTTGCAACAGGTGATGCAGTAGTGGAACAAGCAGAAGTGATGAGTGGTTATGGACAAATGGTCGTTTTGAATCATGGATTTGGATATAAAACAAGATATGCCCACGTTTCAGAGTACAAATGTAAACCTGGCCAAAAGGTAAAAAGAGGCGACATCATCGCTTTAGTCGGAAATACAGGAGCTTCTGTTGGTCCACACCTTCATTATGAAGTTTATTTCAAAGGAAATCATGTGAATCCTGTCAACTTTTTCTTTAATGATTTAACTCCTGAAGAATTCGAACAAGTAATACAAATATCATCCAGACCTACACAGTCGATGTAGTTTTGAAAATTAAATTGATACTTTCCTTAATGTTGGGGCATAATCTCTACTCAAAATTTGTTCAAAAGCACTTGCAAGTTGAGATTGATTTTTTAGGTTAATTGTATTTCCTTCAATTTGAAGGATAGGACAATGATACATTTGAAACAAATCTTTTTCATATCCGTTTTGAACTTTCTTTAAATAAGCAGCGTCAATTTTCGACTCATACTCTCTTCCTCTTTTTCTAATGTTGTCTAATAAATTGGGAATACTTCTGTTCAAAAAAACAATAATATCTGGAGCAGGAAAATGACCCAAAAGCCTTTTGGCTAAAGTTTCATAATGTTTAAAATCTTCTTTAGTTAAGTTTTCTTTGGCAAAAATCAAACTTTTCAAAGGAACATAATCGGCAATGATAAGTTCATGATTTTTTTCATTAAGTCTCTGCAATTGCAAACTCCTATCAAGAAGAAATTGTACTTCTGCATTTAGCGCAAAAGATGTATTTTCATAAAACGCTTTTAGAGATTCATTTTCCTCAAAAGTTTCCAAAAGTAATTCTCCACCCAAAAAACGATGTAAAAGCATTGCTAAAGTAGACTTTCCAGCGCCTATATTCCCTTCAATTGCTATGTACTTATACTTAATCACGTTTGGTTAATTCACTATTATCTGGGCAATTTTTTAGTAATTCTGTGATAGAAATTTGC
>CAWUIK010000150.1:0-2267 GCA_963922585.1 uncultured Flavobacteriales bacterium
TTTGTGGAGCGTATGGGATTCGAACCCATGGTCTTCTGACTGCCAGTCAGATGTGATAGCCAACTTCACCAACGCCCCAATTTCTTGGTTTAGATACTATTGATTGTTGATATATCCATCTACAGGAACAAGCGAATCTGATTCTTGATTGATTATCTCAGGTTCAGGCATTTTTATATAAGGCAAATCCATCATTTTTGGTCCTACAACTACAGCGTTTGGAAAATGATTTTCAATTTCTTTTTTGTATTGATAAGCAGTTGCTCTGTCGTAAAATCTTCCTGCATAAAGATAGATGTTTGGAGACTCATACGGATCGTCCAATTCAATATCTGGACTAATCTTTATGATTTTATACCTAGCATCTTTAATGATACTTTTTTGCTGACTAACAGCTAATTGAATTGTGTAGCCATATATATAAGGTTTGTTTCTAATTTCTTCACCTATTTTATCTATCCTTGCATCTTGAAACACTTTTGAACTTCCGTTTTTGTTGAACTCCAATTTAGGTTGATTAGTTATGGCTAATTGGTGTAACTCTGTTTTTTTTTCTGCAGGAAATAATCTCCAATCTGAAGATTTTGAAGTGCTATCTTGCTGACCTATAAATAATAATCTTGAAAAGATTAAGATCAATAATAAGTTATATTTGGTGTTCATAATTGTTTTAATGAATTTGTCATACAAAAGTAATACATTATGTTTGTATGAAATATTTTTTTTTAACAATTGGTAAAGTTTCCAAATTTTATTCCAAGATTGTTTTTTTAGATTTCATAATCAAATTAACTATTTCGGTGTCTTTTTATCCTAAAATCAGTAAGTTAATAAAAAATGTTAAAACTACCCTTATTTAGAATAAGTATAAATTAACACTTTTAATGACGTTTTTATGACATTTATATCTGTCAATTTCTGCTGAGTGCTACTTTTGTCGTTGATAAAAAAGTGTTAAACGCTTTAGTAAAGACAGAGAAAAATGAACATTCAGTCAGTTAAAAAAATTAGTGTAATTTGTTTATTGTCGGTGATTTTCACCATGTTTACGGGGGTTGTGTCGGCACAGCCAGATGGTAAACAATTGTTTAAAAACAACTGTGCTTCATGTCACAAAGTTGATAAGAAATCTACTGGTCCTGCCTTAATGGGGTCAAAGCAAAGATGGGCTGATGCTGGTGAGGCAGAATTAATTTACGAATGGGTAAACAACAGTGCAGCGTTATTAGGGTCTGGTAAGTCTAAAAGAGCAGCGGCTATTTTTGCTGAATATAATAAGGCAGCAATGACTGCTTTCCCGACTCTAACTAAAGAGGAAATTGATGCTATCTTGGACTATGCTGATATGCCGCCAGTGGTTGACGCAGCGGGGGGTGCTGAGGTTGCAACTGTTGCAGGTGAAGAAGAAGATACTTCTGGTTCTAGCATGTGGTTGATTATTTTAGCATTTACACTTGTAGTAGTTACGTTTGCTGCTTTGAGTGTTCGTAAAAAAATTGCTTATGTTGCTGCTGCTCAAAATGGAGAGGATGTTCCAGAGGAAAAGTCTGCTGCTGAAAAATTAGGTGCTTGGATATTGCAAAATTGGTTGTTTGCATTAGTAATATTTGTAGTCTTATTGTTCTCAGGATTAGCCGATGGTCTAACTAGATTAGCAAGTATTGGTGTTTTTGAAGATTATCAGCCTTCTCAAATGGTGGCGTACGATCACAGTTTGCACGCTGGCACTATGGAAATTGATTGTAGATATTGTCATAATTCAGTTGAAAAATCAAAACACGCAGGTTTGCCTACAACGAATGTTTGTATGAACTGTCACGCACAAGTTCACGAGTCTAAAAAAGGTACAGGAAAAGAAGAGATCGCAAAATTACATGCAGCTGCTGGATATGATGCTGATAAAATGGCTTATAATAAAGATAAGAATGGAAATGTAATACAAGGTGATCCAATTATTTGGAATAAAGCTCATAACTTGCCAGATCACGTTTTCTTTTCTCACAAGCAACACGTAAATGTTGGAAAAATTGACTGTATGCAGTGTCACGGTGATGTTAAATCTTATACTTTGGGTAGAGTTTCTACTACACAAGAAATTAATGCTTTGATTGATGATAATCCTGATTTAGGTATAGTTGAGTTGACTAAACCAATTCTTACAATGGGATGGTGTATCGAATGTCACGACAAAAAAGAAATTGAAGTTGGACCAAGCGCAGCGAATCCATATTACCAAGAAATTCACAATAGATTAACTTTAAGACCAG
>CAWUIK010000151.1:0-2266 GCA_963922585.1 uncultured Flavobacteriales bacterium
TTCCCAAAGTTGGATCTCCCCCGCCTTCAATATAGATGTTTCCATGAAGTACGCAATTGCTGTCAATATATCCATCGTAACTTAAATTGGTACTGAATTTATGATAAGAACCAAGTGTCTCTAAAGCAGAAGCAGTTGTTACAATTTTCATTGTAGAAGCAGTAACTAAAGTTGTATTTGGATTGTGCTCGGCTATTACTTTTTTATTTTGTACATCATAAACATATACACTTAAAGAAGCATTAAATAATTCTGGATCAGTGACTAATTTTTCAATAGCAACTTCAATACTGTTTTTTATTGGCTCAATTTGAGCTTGAGATGAATTATTTCTTTGTTCAAGCCTTTCAAATTCCTCAACATTTCTAACAGGTCTTTCTTGTGAGTTGAAATGATTCAACCCAATTATGAACAATATAGTAAGGGATATTTTAAGCATACACAAAGTTAGTTATATTATTTTATTGTTTATTTGTCATAAAATAAGTTTTGAAGAGTAAATTTTTTGCAAGTTTGTAAAATGTGTGGAATAGTTGGTATTATAAATCATAATTCTTTAGAGGTAAATGTAGAACAAACTGTTCAAAAAGCATTAACATCATTATCAAAAAGAGGCCCAGATTTTCAAGATTTTTATCTTGATGAAAAGGTGGTTTTAGGTCACGCAAGACTTGCAGTAATTGACACATCTGAATCAGCGAATCAACCTTTTTGGGATGCATCAAAAAGATATTGTATTGTTTTTAATGGTGAGATTTTTAATTATCAATCACTACGAGAAATATTATCTTCCAAAGGTTATTCCTTCAAAACCCATTCAGATACAGAAACTTTACTCTATTTATTAATTGATGAAGGAGCAAGTGCCATTTCAAAATTGAACGGATTTTTTTCCTTTTGCTTTTATGACAAATTAGAACAAAAAATAATTTTAGCAAGAGATAGATTTGGTATCAAACCTTTGGTATATTCAAAAATTGGTGATGCAGTTATTTTTGCATCAGAGATTAAAGCAATTCTACCTTTTGTCAATAAAAAAGAAATTGACAGACAATCTTTACAATACTTTTTCAAATTCAATTATATTCCTTCGCCTTATACTATTTTTGAAAATATTCAGAAATTAGAAGCTGCTCATTATATCACTTTGTCGTTGAATGAAGGAGAAATGAACAAAGTAAATTATTACAATTATTACCCTTCCAAAAAACTTTATACTTCAGATTACGAAACAGCAAAAAAAGAGGTGTATCAACTTTTAGAAGATGCAACTCAAAAAAGAATGATTGCAGATGTTCCAATTGGTTCTTTTCTAAGTGGGGGAATTGACAGCAGCATTGTGAGTAAAATTGCGGCCAAACATACTCAGCATTTGAATACTTTTTCGATAGGTTTCAAAGACGAGCCTTATTTTGATGAAACTCATTTTGCAAATCTTGTTGCAAAAAAAATTAACTCTAATCACACTGTTTTTTCATTGTCAAATGATGACTTATATGAACATTATGAAGATGCATTGAATTATTTTGATGAACCTTTTGCGGACAGTTCTGCTTTGAATATGTTTATTCTTTCTAAAGAAACTAAACAGCGAGTCACTGTAGCATTATCAGGAGATGGAGCAGATGAATTATTTAGTGGTTATAATAAACATCAGGCTTTGTGGTTAGCAGATCAAAATGGAGCGAAAAACAAATTGGTCAAAACATTCGGGTCGTCTATAGCTTCTTTTTTTCCTAAATCTAGAAATGGAAAATGGAGTAATAAAGCAAGGCAGTTGGATAAGTTTTCGAAAGGTTTAAAGTTGAGCAAGAACAAAAGGTATGTTCAATGGGCATCGTTTATGAATGATGAAGTTTCTGAGCAACTTACAATGAACAAGTTTATAATCAGAGAAGGAATTTCATATTTAAATAAACCGATTTCCGATTTTAATGACTATTTGCATTTCGATTTCGAATTGGTACTTCAAGGTGATATGCTCAGAAAAGTTGATGCGATGAGTATGGCACATGGATTAGAGGTAAGAACTCCTTTTTTAGATTACAGATTGGTGGATTTAGTTTTTTCGATGCCTTCTAAATTCAAAATAAACGGAAATGAAAGAAAGAGAATTTTGAAAGATACATTTATAGATGAATTGCCTAATGAAATTTTCAATAGAGGAAAGCATGGTTTTGAAGTCCCTCTTTTGAAATGGTTCCTTGGACCTATGAAGCAAACATTAGATAAAGAAGTGTTCAATAGAGAGTTGATTTTATCTCAA
>CAWUIK010000152.1:0-1731 GCA_963922585.1 uncultured Flavobacteriales bacterium
CTGAATACTCTCCTTGAGAAGGATCTAAAGGACCTATTGTATACCATTTATTGTCGTATTCATTTTCGTTTTTAAAAGAAACTTTTTGGATTAAATTTCCACTTTTGAAATTTCCAGTAGGATCAGTTTGCCTTGCATCTTTTTCAGATATAGTTCCTTTTCCTCCAAACAATTCAAAGGTTGTTTCAGTATCTTCAATTTTCACAATTTCATCATTTTCTCCACCAATTTCAGGATCAAAAATTCTTATGTAAAATGGTTTTTTATATTCTTTAGGAATAGAAAAGAAAAATACTTGACAATTATCATCATCTCCATATGATTTTTTGGCTTTATTGCCAAAAGTAACCAAAAAGGGAATATTTTCTTCAGGCGATGGAATTCCTTGAGAAAAGATATTACCAATCAATAATAATGGTATAAATAATGTTATAAAGTATATTCTCATTAGTCCAAAGTTACATTTTTTTGAATACCTAAAACATTTTTTGAAGATTTTTCACTCCAAACTACTAGTTTGAGTTCTTTTATTTCTATGCTTTTAATTGTTGGTTCAAAAGAAATACTTCCGTTTACAATCCAGTAAAAGTTATCAAAATTAAACTTACTATATTTACTATTGATAAAATAATGTCCTTTTTCCTCATTAAAATCAATAAATGGAGTATCCATTTTGATTTCTATTGTATATTCCATAGCATTAGTATCTATATCGCTATCTCTTCTAGTAAAAATATTACATGAAACATTATAAACACCAGTATCAGCGTAACAATGATTTACTTTTGGCGTTTTATAAGAACTACCATCTCCCATTTCCCAATGATACTCATATCTATTGGTGTCTAAATAGACTTCATCTTCTAATTCATAACAAAAATAAACTTCAGCATTTATGAATTCTGTTGGCTCAGGTAATTCGTATTGATAACCATAAATTCCATCTGAATAATTCATTCTATTAGAAGAAAATATTCCCTGAGTTGATGAAATAGGAATAAACAAAAAATCATCAAATTCAGAATTAATTGGTGCAGGTAACAATTGGGGCTCGGAAAAGGAATTTGAACTAAATTTTGATTTATAAATATCTAAACCACCTAAACCACCTGCTCTATTAGAAGCAAAATACAATGTATTATAATGAAAATGTGGTAAAGTTTCCGTTGAATCTGTATTTATCCCTTCTAGTATTTGCGGCTCAGTCCATTTGCCGTCTTGAAAAAATGACCAATATAAATTAGTTTGAATCCCTTTACCTTTGAGATCTGAAGAAAAAACCAAAACCTTACCATCGCTAGAAATTGTAGGGTGAGCTAGGTTAAAACCTTCAATATCTTCAAAAATCCTAGACCTCTCTTGAAATGTCCCGTTCTCATTGTATTTAGTTTGATACAGCCCTAATATTAACTCTTCTATGTTTTCGTTTGGAATATTAGAACTAAAACAACCAATTTTGGAACTATCATTAAAACTAATAGGACCTTCATTTAAAACCGAATTCACACTAGAATCAAGCATCATTTCATCCATCAATTTACCATTCTTGTAATCATAACCAATACTATAAATCGAAAAAAAATTGGTGTTGTTTTCATTTTGTGTTTTTACCTTAGATTTTATTTTTCTATCAGAACAGAAGTATATTTTATCATCAAAGAAATCAGAAGCAAAAACATTTTCGGTTTTCTTTCCAATTTTCAACGGAACTATTTTTACTTCCTGTGAAAT